>JAFAYP010000048.1 GCA_019240305.1 Solirubrobacterales bacterium | reverse complement strand
GCGGCCAACAACAGCTCCGGTGGCGGAAGCGGCACCGCCGTCCTCGAGACGAACGCCACCCAGCTCGTCGTAACCGTCGATCTCGATGCCACCAAGCAGAGCGAGGCCCAGGTCGGCGAGCCGGTCACGGTCGAGATGCCCGCCGGCAACACCGTGAACGGGAAGATCACCGCGGTCAGCCGTGTGGCTCAGAGCTCGAGTAATGGGGGCAATGGGAATGGTGGCAACGGGAACGGGAACGGGAACGGGAACGGGAACGGCAACGGCAACGGCAACGGCAACGGCTCGAGCGGCTCGACCATCCCGGTCACGATCACGCTGAGCGGCAGGACGACCGGCGCCGGTCTGGACCAGGCGGCGGTGAGCGTGAGCTTCTCCGAGGCCCGGGCGAACGGCGTGCTGTCGGTCCCGGTCACCGCGCTGCTGGCCGTATCGGGCGGGAACTACGCGGTGCAGGAGGCCAGTCCTCCCCATTCACTGATCCCGGTCAGCACCGGATTATTCGCCGCCGGCTATGTGCAGATCTCCGGCCAGGGGATCTACCCGGGACTCGCCGTCACCGACTCGCAGGGGTAAGTAACGGCATGGCACTCCAGGGCGTGCTCGCGAAGCGTCCCGCCGCGATCAGCGCCCGCCTGCCGATCCGCGAGTTGCTGGGGACCGCGCTGCAGGGGCTCAGCACGCGGCGCCTGCGCGCGTCGCTCTCGGCGCTGGGCATCGCGATCGGCATCGGCGCGATGGTCGCCGTGGTCGGCGTGTCGGCCTCGGCCCAGGCCAACCTGCTCGCCGAGATCGACGCGCTCGGCACCAACCTGCTGACCGTCACCCCCGGCCAGACCTTCCTGGGCGCCAACGAGGTCCTGCCCGACACCTCGGTCCCGATGATTGGGCACATGCTGAAGGTGGAGGACGACGCGGCGACCTACCAGGTGTCAAGCGCCCAGGTGTACCGCAGCCCGTGGGTCCCCGCGGCGGAGACAGGCGGGATCGGCGTCGACGCGGCCGGCGACGACCTGCCCCAGGTGATCGGCACGACGCTCGCTTCCGGGCACTTCCTCGACGGGCTCGCCAATTCGTTTCCGGAGGCGGTGCTCGGCGCCCAGGCCGCCCAGGTCCTCGACATCACCAGCGTGGGCGGGCACGTAATGGTCTACCTGGGCAACACGTGGTTCAACGTCATCGGCATCCTCAAGCCGGCGGTACTCGATTCCTCGCTCGACTCCACCGTGTTCATCTCACTGCCGATGGCCGAGCGGATGTTCAACCTCCAGCCCAACCCGTCCGAGATCTACGTGCGCGCGAATCAGAACGACGTGATCGGCGTGTCCAACCTGCTGGCCGCCACCGCCGACCCCCAGCAACCCGACGGCGTCCAGGTCAGCCGCCCCTCCGACGCGCTCGAGGCGCGCGCTGCCGCCCAGGGTCAGTTCACCACGCTGCTCCTCGGGCTCGGCGCAGTGGCGCTCCTCGTAGGCGCAATCGGCATCGCCAACATCATGGTGATCTCGGTGCTCGAGCGGCGGGGCGAGATCGGGCTGCGTCGCGCGCTCGGGGCCACCCGGCGTCACATCAGCCTCCAGTTCCTGACCGAGTCGGCGCTGCTCGCCGCACTGGGGGGTGTCGCCGGGCTGGCGCTGGGCGCCGGCGCGACCGAGGTGTACGCGATCACGCGCAACGAGCCGTTCGTTGTCCCGCTGTACGCGCTGATCGCCTCGCCGGCGGCCGGCCTCCTCATCGGTACGCTGGCCGGTCTGTACCCGGCGGCCAAAGCCTCGCGTCTGAGCCCGACCGAGGCGCTGCGGGCCACCTGACCCCTATGGCGTCTCGGAGGGCAGCGCCACCGTCCCCTGGCCGACGATCTCGCCCGACGAGCTCCCGACCATCACCTGGTAGTTCCCGGCGCTCACCGTCCATGCGTGGCGCGACACGTCCCAGTGGGCGAAGGCCTGCGGGGAGAGCGGAATCGTCACCGTGGCGCTCTGACCTGGGCTGAGTCTCACGCGCTGAAAGCCCTTCAGCTGCTCGGGGGGCTCGCCCACCGCGGGTGGATCGCCCACATACACCTGGGGCACGTCGGCTCCGGCCCGGCTACCGGTGTCGGTCACGGTCAGCGTTACGGTCGCCCCGCCGCCGGTACGCCGCACGGAGATCCCCGAGTACCGGAACGTCGTGTATGACAGGCCGTAACCGAACGGGAACAGGGGCGTGATGTGCTTGGCGTCATACCAGCGGTAGCCCACGCGCAGGCCTTCGCTGTAGGTCGAGTGCGGACCCACCGAGTCGCCCGGCTCGCTGACGCCGGGGTACTGGGCCGCGGTCTGGAGCGGGTCGTCGGAAAGCTTTACCGGGAAGGTCACGGGCAGCTTGCCCGCCGGGTCGACGTCGCCGAACAGCACCGGGGCGATGCTGTCTCCGTCCACTTGGCCCGGGAACCAGTTCTCGAGGATGCCCTGCACCTGGCCGACCCAGGGCATGGCGATCGGCCCGCCGCTCTGGATAACCACGATCGTGTGCGGGTTGGCGGCGGCCACCGCAGAGACCAGGGCGTTCTGGTCGAGCGGCAGGTACGTGCACGAGTTGGAGGAGGCGAAGTCCAGGAACGAGCAGGTGCCGGCATGCGCGTTCAGATCGGGCCGGTCGGCACCCTCGATCTCGGCGTCGCTGACGAACACCACGGCAACATCGGCAGCGCGGGCGGCGGCGACCGCGTCCTCCGTGGCCGAGCCGTCGGCGTAACTCACCCCGTCACCCGCCTGAGCCGCCCGCGAGGTGATCGCCTGAAGCGGCGAGACGACACCCGGCTGGTAGCCGAACTCCGGCACGTGGCCCGAGCCGTAGCCCTGCTCGGCCAGCGTCGCGCCCGACGGGCCGGCGGACGGCCCGATCACCGCGATGCGCTTGCCCGGGCCGCTCAACGGCAGGGCACCGCCGGCGTTCTTGAGCAGCACGGTGCCCTCCTCGGCGATGGTCGTCGCGCTCGCGATGCTTTCCGCGCTGGTGGCGGGTGTCATCGCGGCCTGCGCGCCCTCGGCCGGTACGTGGTCGAAGAGGCCGATCCGGAACATCGTGAACAGGATCCGGTAGACCATCTGGTTGAGCGTGGCGATCGATACCTGCCCGTCCTGGACCGCGGTCTGCAGCGACGGCCCGTAGTACTCGGGGCTGGTTCCGGTGCCGCCCGGCATCTCCATGTCCATCCCGGCGTTGGCCGAGGCCGCGGTGGAGTGGTTGGCACCCCAGTCGGACATCACGAAGCCGGTGAAGCCGAACTGGTCGTCGAGGACGTCGTGCAACGTGTAGGGGTCCTGGCACGCGTACACGCCGTTGATCCGGTTATACGAGCACATCACCGACCCGACGCCGGCGTTGACGGCCGCTTCGAACGCCGGCAGGTCGATCTCCTGCATGGTCCGCTCGCTGGCATCCGAGGAGTCGGTCGTCCGGTCGGTCTCCTGGTCATTCAGGGCGTAGTGCTTGACGGTGGCGATCACGTGCTGGGACTGAATTCCTTCGATCATCGCCGCGGCCGCCTGCCCGGCCAGGTACGGGTCCTCGCCCGCGTACTCGAAGTTGCGCCCGTTCAGTGGGTTGCGCGCGATGTCCACCCCGGGTCCGAGCAGCACGTTCACGCCCTTGGCGAACGCCTCGCGTCCGAGGGTGGCGCCGTAGCTGCGGGCCAGCGACGGATCCCAGGACGCGGCCAGCGCGATGCTGTCAGGGAACGCCGTGGTCAGCTGCTGCTGGTCGCCGACGCCGTTGGTCGCGTCGTTCAACACCAGCGCCGGGATGCACAGCGCCGGGTTGGCCGCGATGTAGCTGGCCGCGGCGGGGTTCGGGCCCTGCGGAGCGAACTCGCCGCCGCCGGTGACCATCTGGATCTTGTCGGCCAGCGACATTGCGCTGAGCAGCGCTGAAGCTCGCTGCGCGGGCGGCTGGGCTGCGTTCATCCACGGGCACGAGGCGGCACTCGCCCGACCCGACATCGATGCCATCCCGCCGGCCAAGGCCAGCACCCCGGCGAGCACGCCAAACCGACGAAGCCGCATTGCAACCTCCCTGTGGGGACCTGGATGGCGAGAAGTATTCGGCTCGCGCTGGACTGGTGTCAAGCGGGAACCGTCACGGTAAGGCGTCGCCCGCCCGGACTAAGGGACCCGGGCGCTCGACTCGATCCATCTGCCCGATGTGCGCGCGGGGTCTTAGTCGCATCATCACCGCATGACCACTTCGCCCGAGATCACCACATCACCCGGCACCATCCTCGCGCTGCGCGTCGCGGGCCGCGACGACCAATCGGTGCTCCTCCGTCTGGCCGCGTTGGACGACGCGCCGCCCCTCGACAGCCCCGTGCTGCTCGCACTCCTCGACGGCGCGGCGACGGCCGCGGTGTCACTGCGTGACGGACGTGTCGTGGCCGACCCGTTCCGGCCGACCGCCGACATCGTTCGCCTGCTCGCGCTGCGAGCCCGCCAGTTGACCCGCGACCCTCGGTCGCCTGCCGCAGACCGCCGTCACTCGTCGTGGAGGGGCCGCCACCCGGTGAGGGCCTTGAAGCGCGTGTTCGAGATCCGCTCGCCGTCGCGGCAGGCGTTGTAGGTGCCGCTCGGCGCCGGGTGGCCAGGTGAACGCTGCCCGAACCTACGCGTGGGCTGACAGTGTCCGGTCGAGCAGCGCGCTGAGCTCGCGGAAGTGACGCTCGGCCGAGGGCTCGTCGTAGGCGGCTGTGTCAGCCATCGTGTAGCCGTGCTGCGCTCGGGGATAGACCTCGGAGCGGTAGCGTGCGCCGGCCTCCTCGAGCGTTCGCTCGAACGTGGCGATCTGCTCCGCGGTCATGCTGGGGTCGTTGTCGGCGAACGCGAAGTACAGCTCGGCCGAGATGTCGCCCGCCGATTGGTGCGGGCTGTCGGGCTCCTCGGTGGCCAGGCCGCCGCCGTGGAAGCCGGCCAGCGCGGCCACGCGATCGGGCATCGCGGTGGCGATCCGCCAGCCCACACGGGCTCCCATGCAGTAGCCGGTGATGGCGACGGGACCGGCCCCGGCGGCCGCGGCGAGGTAGTCGAGGTAGGCGGCGCCATCGGATTCGATCCGCTCCGGTGTGAGCTGCTCCATCATCGGCCGCAGCGACTGAAAGAAGCTCGCGCGTTTCTCGGGATCGCTCAGGTCGGGCATCGGCGTGACCGGCGCACGCCCGCTGCGGTAGAAGAAGTTGGGCGCCAGGACCACGTAGCCGTCGGTCGCGATCCGCTCGATCATCTCGCCGATCGTCGGTCGCAATCCGAACGCGTCCATGATGAACAACACGCCCGGATGGGGCTGGTCATCGGGACGCGCCAGGTAGGCGTCGGCCACGCCGTCGGGCGTGGCTATATCGACGTTCTCGACCGGCATTCCCGCCCGGCACTATACGCGGGCCTCGGCTCCAGTGACCGGCGCCCGGGGTCCAGTGACCGGCGCCCGGGCGCACACCCGGCCGTCCCGCTCCTACTACGTGGCCAACCCCACACTCGACAGCAACCGCGGGTCGAGTGCGGCGTTGGCCACACCCTGGGTGGCTAACTCCGCTTTCGGCACCGGCCGCGGGTCGAGTGTGGTGTTGGCCACGCATCTGCACCCGGATCGGGCGAAAACCGACCCGCTAGTCGGCGATGCCCAGACCCCAGCCGCCGTCGATCACGATCTCCTGCCCAGTGATGTACTCGGAGGCCGGCGAGGCGAGGAACAGCGCGAGCGCTTTGATGTCGTCCGGCTGACCCACCCGGTGCATCGGGATGTCCTTGGCGATCGCCGCTTGCACCGCGGGGTCGTGTGCGTGACCGCCACCGATGTTGGTGACGAAAAACCCTGGGGCGATCGCGTTGACCGTGATGCCGTCCGCTGCCAGCTCGAGCGCCGCCGCGTGCATGAAGTGCCGCGCGCCGGCCTTTGCCGCCAGGTAGGCCGAGCCGATCGCACCCTCGACCACGGTTGCGGCGAGCGAGGTGGTCACGACGATCCGTCCGAACCGTCGCGGACGCATGTGACGTGCAGCCGCCCGGACGGTGGCGAAGATCCCGTTCAAGTTGATGTCGATCACCCGGTTCCAGCGCTCGTCCGCGTAGCGCTCGAGCGCGCCCTCGGGCACTCGCGGGCGGCTTCCGCCCGCCCATGCTCCGACGAACCCTACGCCGGGATCGATGCCGGCGTTGGCGAACGCGACGTCAAGCCGACCGTACTCCTCGGCGGCCTCGTCGATCGCCCGGTCCAGAGCGGCGTGATCGGTCACATCGGCCACCGCCCCGCGCACGTCGAACCCCTCCCCGACCAGACGGCCCGTTTGGGCGCCCAGCGCCTCGGCGTCGACGTCGATCAGCGTCACCCGCGCGCCGTGGGCGGCCAGCACCTCGCCGTAGGCCAGGCCGAGTCCACTGGCGCCGCCGGTCGCGATCACCCCGAATCCAGCTACGTCGAAGCGCGAGGAGACGTTCATGGGCGGCGCGAGCCTATCGCGCCGGCGCTGAGCTCAGCACGAGGTCCACCAACTGGCCTGCCTGGCCGGGATCGAACGCGCTTGCGGTCATCAAGCGGCGGTAGAAGATCGCGCCGAGCAGCGTGCTGGTGGCCAGCTCCGGATCGACATCCGCGCTGATCTCTCCCTCGCGAATGCCCCGCGCGATGAGGTCGATCAGCGCCTCCCGGCGCTCGGCCGAGTAGCGGTGGTGGAACTCGCGCACTCGCGGGTCGCGCTCGGCGCCTTCGATCAGGGCCGGGATGCAGCGTGAGAACGTCGAGTCCACGACGACCTCGGCCACGTGGCGCAGCAGCACGGCGACGGACTCCAGCACGGACAGCTCGCCGAGGTCGGGGACCATCCGCTCGTGGAAGGTCTCGAACGCGTCGGCGATCAACGCCAGCTTGTCGGGCCAGTGCCGGTAGATGGTCGACTTGGCAACCCCGGCGCGGGCCGCGATCGACTCGATCGTCACCCCGCCGTAGCCGACGGCCGCGAGCTCCTGCACCGCCGCCCTCAGGATCACCTCTCGCGAGCGTTCGATCCGCGGATCGGTCATCGCCTCAGAACGAAACGTTGACGTATCGCTGCGCAACGCATACGTTCTACAAGTAAACAACGCGAGGGAGACATCATGGCCAAGGTCAGCGTCCGCTATATCGTCGAGGACGTCGACGCCGCGATCGACTTCTACTGCCGCGAGCTCGGCTTCCACGAGGTCATGCACCCCGCCCCCGCGTTCGCGATGCTCTCGCACGGCGACCTGCGACTCGTGCTGAGCGCGCCAGGGGGCGGCCCCGGCGGCGGTGCGGCCATGCCGGACGGGACCGTCCCGACGCCCGGCGGCTGGAACCGCTTCCAAATCGAGGTCGAGGACCTCGAGAGCACGGTGGCCAGGCTCCGCGAGCACGGCACTCGCTTCCGCAACGAGATCGTCACCGGTGTGGGCGGCAAGCAGATCCTCGTGGAGGACCCGTCGGGCAACCCGATCGAGCTGTTCCAGCCCACGCTCCCGGAGGCGCGGCTCTGACGGACTGGGTGGCTGGTGCGCTGCTAGCGTCGGCGCGGCGATGGCCGCAAACGCGCACCAGGCAGCCCGGATTATGGCCGCCGGGCGGGTTCTGATCGGCGCGACGATGCTCGCCGCGCCGGACCTCGTGGCCGCGCCCTGGGTCGGTGAGGATGCCCGCACGCCGGGTGCACGCGTGATCGTCCGGGCGCTGGGCGCGCGCGATGCGGTCCTCGGCGCCGGGACGCTCGCCGCCGGCGATCGTGCAGAGGTGCGGCGATGGCTCATCGCCTCGAGCGCCAGCGATGCGGCCGACTTCGTGGCCACGCTGGCCGGTCCGCGCTCGCCCGCCCGCGCGGCGGTGCTGGCCGTGGCGGCGGCCGCCACCGTCACCGGCCTCGCCGCGGCGGCCTCCGTTTAGCGACGTCCTCGGGCTTCGCAAACTCTTCGGGTCGTCTAACCGAGCTCCGACGCGGAGTCCCGAAGCTCATCCGGACATGTTCGACGTCGAGATCGTGATCCCGGTCTACAACGAGGAGCGGACGCTCGCGGCCACGATCCGGTGCCTGCACGAGTTCCTCTCCAGCCAGCTGCCGTTCTCTTGGCAGATCACGATTGCTGACAATGCGAGCACAGACCGCACGCCCGGGATCGCCCGGGCGCTCACGCGCGAGCTGGATCACGTCAGCGCGCTCCGGCTCGAGCAGAAGGGACGCGGGCGTGCCCTGCGCGCGGCTTGGTCGGCCAGCCGGGCGCGGGTGGTGGCCTACATGGACGTCGATCTCTCGACCGACCTCCGCGGGCTGCTCCCGCTGCTCGCACCACTGCTCACGGGTCACAGCCAGGTGGCGATCGGCTCGCGTTTGGCCCCCGGATCGCGGGTGGTTCGCGGTGCCAAGCGCGAATTCATCTCGCGTGCCTACAACCTGATCCTGCGGACCGTGCTGGGTGCCAGCTTCAGCGACGCGCAGTGCGGGTTCAAGGCGGTGCGCGGCGACGTGCTCGGTGAGCTGCTTCCGGCGGTGCGCGATGACGGCTGGTTCTTCGACACCGAGCTGCTGGTCCTGGCCCAGCGGCGCGGGATGCGCATCCACGAAGTGGCGGTTGACTGGGTCGACGATCCCGATTCGCGCGTCGACATCGTCTCTACGGCAGTGGCCGATCTCCGCGGGGTTACGCGGCTCGCGCTGGCCGCTCCGATCACCCGTTTCCTCGGCGTCGGCATCGCCTCGACGCTGGCCTACGCGCTCATGTTCCTGGCGCTTGCCGGGCTCATCGGCTCTGTGCTGGCGAGCGCGACGGCGCTCGCACTCACGGCCGTGACCAACACCGCGGTGAACCGCCGGCTCACCTTCGGCATCCACGGTCGCGACGGCCTGGCCCGCCAGCACCTGGCTGGCTTCCTCGTGTTCCTGATCGCGCTCGGCCTGACCAACGGCGCGCTCGGCGTCCTGCATGGTCTCGATCCCCACCCGGCCCGCCTGCTCGAGGCTGCCGCGCTCGTGGTAGCGAGCCTGGCCGCCACCGTCACCCGCTACTTCGCGCTCGCCACCTGGGTGTTTCGATCCTCGCCGGCGGCCTACCACGAGCCCGCCGGGGCCGGTTCGAGCTGACCGGGCGAGGGCGAATCAGGTGAAGAAGGCGAACGTCCGGAACTCGACGCTGTGCCGCGGCGTGGCGGTCTCGACGGTCGGGTCGCGGAAGGCGGTGTGCACGACCCGCCAGGCTCGGCTGTGATCGGAGTCGTTGAACACGAAGAACAGGACCTCGTCGCGGGTCATGTCCGGGAAGTACCACCACACGTGCTCGGGGCTGTAGACGAACTCCGAGCCGCTGGTGACCATCGTGGACTCGTCAACCGGCTCGGTCAGCGGGTCCTCGGGCAGCCGATCCACGAAGTACAGCTGGTTGGCCAGGCCCTCGTCCTCGCGCACGCTGCGGAAATCGCACAGGGCGAGCGGCCAGTCCTGAGGCGGGCCGCTGAATACCCGCCACACGCTGGTGGCCAACACGCGCCGGTAGCCCGGGCCGTCGGGGAACTGCTCGGCGTACACGCGCGCGGCGGTCATGGCAGCGCCCTCGGGGCCATAGTCGATGTGCACGAGCGCGGCCTGCGGCTGCGAGGCATTCTCGGCCGCAGCGGCGGAGCGGCGCAGGACCCACCCGCGGGAGACGACCGCATCGGCCCCGGTTCGCTCGCGCACGAACTCGAGCACCTCCGGGATGTAGACCTCGTCCAGTTCCGCGCGATCGGTGAAGTCACGCACCGCGCTCGGGTGGGCGACGAGCTCGAACCCGTGGGTGTCCAGTCGGAAGGAGTCCTGGATCGGGCGGGCGTTGCGGATGGGCACCACGTGCGCGTCGTAGGAGCCCGTGTTGATGCTGGCGCCGGGCGCCGTGAAGCGCCGGAGCACGGTCGACTCCGGCGATAGATAGTGGAGCTCCCCGGGGACGCTCGTCAATTGCTCGGCCACGCTGCTCAGGTTCACCACCACTCTCTCGTCGCTACATCCTAAGTGTTTGCGCCGCGCCGACACGGCTTACTCGTCCGAGACAAGTGTCCTGATTTGTCCGGTTTATGGGACAGAGGAACGGGAATCCCCAGCGCAGGGTCTCGACAGGAGGAGAACGATGGCCAACGCAAGCGAGACGCGTCCCACCGATGCGTCGATGGCAGAGCTGGTTCAGCAGCTGTCGGAGCAATCGAGCCGGCTGGCGCGACAGGAGGTCGAGCTCGCCAGGGCCGAGCTCGCGATCAAGGGAAAACGGGCCGGCATCGGCGCCGGGATGTTCGGCGGCGCGGGCGTGTTCGGCGTCTACGCCCTGGGTGCGCTGATCGCCGCGGCGATCCTGGCTCTGGCGACGGCGGTTGCAGCGTGGCTCGCCGCTTTGATCGTCACGGCAGTGCTCGGCGCGATCGCCGGGGTCCTGGCCCTTCAGGGCAAGACCAAGATCCAGCAAGCCACCCCCCCAGTCCCCGAACAGGCGACTGAGAGCGTGAAGGAGGACGTGCAATGGGCGAAGACCCGCGCGCAGCAGGCTCGGCAGTGACCGAGTCCGGCGATCCCGAGGAGATCCGCCGCGAGATCGAGGCGACTCGGGAGGAGCTCGGCGACACCGTGGCGGCGCTGGCGGCCAAGGCCGACGTGAAGGCCCAGGCCAAGCAGAAGATCGAGGAGACCAAGGCTGCCGTCGCCGGTAAGAAGGACGAGCTGCTCGGCAAGGCCAAGGAGGGATCACCTCAGAGCGCCAGTGCAGCGGCCACCCAGGTGGCGCAGACGGCACGCCAGAACCCGGTCCCCCTGGCCGCGGCCGGGGTGTTCGCGCTGGGCTTCCTGGCCGGATGGGTCATGAGGCGCTAGAGGGATAGGAGAAGAGATGACGACGCATCCCCTCCGGCGTGATCGAGCGTCTGGCCCGTCCAACGGCCGCGCGCCGGAGAAGCCGTCGCGGCTGCGGCCCACGTCCTGGTTCGGGGTGCTCCGCCGGACCGTCCGCGAGTTCAACGCCGACAACCTGACCGACTGGGCGGCCGCGCTCACCTACTACGGGATCCTGGCGATCTTCCCCGCGATCATCGCGCTGGTGTCGGTCCTCGGGCTGATCGGCCATTCGGCGACACAGCCCCTGATCGACAACCTCGGCAAGCTCGCGCCCGGGCCGGGGCGGCAGATCGTCACCAGCGCGATCAAGGGCCTTCAGCACAGCCGCGGGGCCGCTGGGATCCTGTTCATCGTCGGCATCGCCGGCGCCATCTGGTCCGCCTCGGGCTACATCGCCGCGTTCATGCGCGCCTCGAATGCGATCTACGACATCGAGGAGGGCCGCCCGTTCTGGATGACCATCCCGGTCCGCCTGGCGGTCACCGTCGTGATGCTGGCGCTGCTGGCGATCAGCGCGATCGCGGTGGTCGTCACCGGCGGCCTCGCGGGCCAGGTCGGCAAGCTGATCGGCATCGGCGGCACCGCGGTCCAGATCTGGGACATCGCCAAGTGGCCCGTCCTGCTGCTCGTGGTCAGCTTCATGTTCTCGATCCTCTACTGGGCCGCTCCCAACGTGAAGCACCCCGGCTTTCGCTGGCTCAGCCCGGGTGGCATATTCGCGGTCGCGGTGTGGGTGATCGCGTCAGGCCTGTTCGCCCTGTATGTCGCCAACTTCGCCTCCTACAACAAGACCTACGGCACGCTGGCCGGCGCGGTCATCTTCCTGGTCTGGCTGTGGATCTCGAACATCGCGGTGCTGCTCGGGGCCGAGTGGAATGCGGAGATCGAGCGCGGCCGGCGCATCGAGGCGGGGCAGCCGGCCGAAGAGGAGCCGTTCGTCGAGCCGCGCCGTGCGCCGAAGCGGCGCACGTGAACCGTCTGAGGGAGACTGATCGATCGTGAGCAAGCTGCTGTTCGTTCCTTTCAGCGTGGCCGGCGGGATCCTGGCCGGGATCGTCGGCAAGAAGGCCTTCGAGGCGCTGTGGAGCGTCATCGACGACGAGCAGGCACCCGATCCGAAGTACCGCGAGATCTCTTTGAAGAAGCTCGTTCCGGCGCTGGTGCTGGAAGGCGCCATCTTCACCGCGGTTCGCGGCCTGTTCGACCACGGTGCCCGGCACGCCTTCCAGAGGCTGACGGGGAGCTGGCCTGGCGAAGAGCAGCCTGAGAACACGTGAGATTGTGAGGAGACATGGCAAAGACAGATAAAGCGAAGTCCGCCCTTCCGTACGCTCGCCAGTTGCTCGAGGACGAGTACGTCCAGGAGCAGTTGCGCAACGCTGCCGGGGCCCTGAGCGGCGCGTACGATCGCGCCCGCAAGCGGCGGGCGGGAGCGACCGAGGACAAACGGCTCTACGGCAATCTGCGCCAGGCCGCGACCTCGCTTCGCAAGGCGACAAGCGCGCTGCAGCGCCAGGAGCCCGCGCCCAAGCGTCGGTTCAGGAAGCTGGCCACCCTGGCGTTCGCGGTTTCAGGCAGCGTGTGGCTGACCGTGAAGCTGCAGCGGAGCGAGCCCGTGGCACCGGCCTCCAGCGGAGAGCCGGTTGCGCCGTCGCACACCTCCGCGGAGGCGGGTCAGGCCTCTGCGCCGGTGGCCTCTCCTGAGCAGGCCGCAACTGCCGCGCCGTGAGGTCGAGGCGCTGAGCAACGAGCGGCGCAGTTTCGTGCTGAGGTCCTCGGCCTGATCGTGGCCGTCGCGTTAGAGGGCTCGCTGGCTGCCCCTCCTCGCCATCCTGGTCACGCTCCTGCTCGGAGCGATGAGACCGACGAGCGGCTCGCGAAGGCGCGCCGGGTCACCGAGTCCCGGTGCCCGCAGGCGTTCGCCGCGCTTCTCCTCCTGCTCGGCGACTACTCGACGGCCATGACCACCACGGTGGCGTCGTCCTGGAGTGGCTCGCGCCAGCACTCGGTCACCGCCCGCTGGATGGCCATCGCGGTGGACGCCGCGCTCGCGCTGTCGGTGCGCTCGAGCGCCTGCCGTATCCCGTCGACGCCGAACTTCCCGCCGCCTTCCATCTCCCGATCGATGATCCCATCGGTGACCAGGATGAGCCGCTCGCCGGAGCGCAACTGTCGCGTGGTCAGCTCGTATTTCGGCGCCGCGCCGCCGGTGCCCAGTGCCGGGTGCTCCGGCGCCTCGAGCTCGCGCAGGTTGCCGTCCGCGTCGACCAGGTACGCCGGCGGATGACCGCAGCTGACCCAGGTCAGGGTCGCGGTGACGGCGCGCCAGCGGGACAACACAGCGGTCACGAAGAAGTCGTCGTTGTCCAGGCGCCGGACCGTCTCGTGCACCGCGGTCAGCGCGCCCTTAAGGTCCTCCCCACTGCGCCGGGCCGCTCGCAGCGCGCCGAGCGCGGCGGCACCCAGCCCGGCGGCCGTGGGACCGGTGCCGGCGGCGTCGGCAATGGCCAGCCACGCGCCGTCCCGGTTCTCGACGAAATCGAACCAGTCGCCGCCCACCTCATAGCTCGGCAGCAGGCCACCGGCCAGCTGAGCACCCGCGATCCGCGCGATCCGGGGCGGGAACAGATGCTGCTGGACCTCCGCGGCAGGCGTGGTCGGCTTGCGGCGCCTGGCCGCCTCGATGTAGTCGGTGTATTCATCAGCCAGCTCGAGCGCCGCCGCACCTTGCTTGGCGATGTCGGCCAGGTCACCCACCGGGGTGCCCACGCACAGCAAGAGCGCGATCACCCGACCGCGCAGCCACAGCGGCTCAGCGACGCAGCCCGGCAGCTGCTGCGCCAGCCGCTCCTGGAAATCGGGAAGGCCCTCGGGCACGATCTCGGGTCCGAGCGCCGGCGGTCCGTCGATGTGGGCGGGGAATTCCTCTGAGCCGGCCAACCGCAGCAGCTGAGACCCGTCGATGTCGACGACGTAGAGCGCGACGGCAACGCCGGCCGCCCGTCTGGCCTCGGCCACGAGCTGGTCCGGCACGAGGTGGGGGGGAACCTCGTCCAGGACGCGGGTCACCTCCAAGGCGAGCGGCGACTCGCGCCCGAGCTGCCCAGGCGACTGAAACGGCATCGTGGCGATGCGCCCGCTCATCCCGGGTGCGGGCCGCGGTGCACCGCTCTCGAACTCCTCCAGCGCCCGTTCGAGCGCCCGGCGCGTAGGGAAGTGCCGGTACAGCGTGGACCGTCCCACGTTGGCCGCAGCGGCCAGTTCCCCCATCGTGACGCGCCGGTCGCCTTCGAGCATCCGCGCCGCGCGCAGGATCCGTTGGCGGCTGGCCAGCGCGTCCGAGCGCATCGCCGAAGCGTCGGACAGGCCGCTCGGCCCGTCTCCCGGTGCGTGTGCGGCTTCGGCCATTTTCTGACTTGTAGCACGCGGATACCCCGGCTCATGGGGGAGTATGTCCCGCCCGTCCCTATTCGGGCCACTTTCTGTCCATATTTGTGCCGGATACGAGGTTCACGGCGGAGCGGAAGGGTATCCCGCGGGACAGATGTCTTATTTTGCCCTACAGGCAGGAAAGGAGAGATGGCCATTGGACGAGCAGACGACCTCCGAGGAGGTCCGCAAGGAGCGCATCGACGTCGATGGCGAGCACCAGTGAGCCATTCGGCGGGCGCCTGAGCGCGTATCCAGATCTGCCCGGGCCGCGCCGGCGGGCGCCGGCCCGGGAGCGAGCGCGATGCTCATCGACTCGCCGTGCTCCTCGGACTGCTCACCTGGGCTCTTCCGTCGCTGCTGCTGCTGGTCTGGTTCGCGCC
>JAFAYP010000330.1 GCA_019240305.1 Solirubrobacterales bacterium | reverse complement strand
TGTGCTCGAGGCCGACCCGATTCCCGGGCTGACCGAGACCAGCCTGCTGCCTCAGGCCGCCGACGCAGCCGACATCGGGTTCGATGAGCTGATCGGGCGGATCGTGGCCGCGGCCAGCGCGGTCCGGGTTGCCTAACCCCGCGCGCGAGCGCGAGTGAATCGCCATTCACCCGGCGCGCGAGGGCGAGTGGAGCGTTGGTTGCGCTATCGGCGAGTGAATCGCCATTCACCCCCGTGGGGGCGGCGAGTGGCGGAAGAGTCGCGGTGCGCCGAACTGTCGCCCTGGGGCTACTCGCCCGCGAAATCTTCCGGCGTGACGTGGTCGAGGAAGTCCTTGAACTTCTCGACGACTTCCTCGGTGTCCTCGACCTCGTGCTCGAACTCGATGGCCGACTCGGCGATCACCTCGTCGGCGGCGTAGATCGGCGCGCCGGCGCGTACGGCCAGCGCGAGCGCGTCGCTCGGGCGGGAGTCGATCTCGAGCTCGCGGCCGTTCACCCGCAGGCTGATCGACGCGTAGAAGGTGTTCTCGCGCAACTCGGTGACCGCCACGCGGGTGCACTCCACCTCGAGCTCGCCGAGCACGTCCGAGAGGAGGTCGTGGGTCATCGGGCGCGGCGTGGAGGCTCCCTGGAGCTTCATGAGGATGGCGGCGGCTTCCGGATGGCCGATCCAGATCGGCAGGAACTTGTTGTTCTCGACGGTCTTCAGCAACACGATGGGCTGCTTGCCGACCATGTCGAAGCTAACGCCGTAGATGACCATCTCCTGCACGTACAGCTCCTAGATCGTGGGCTCAGGCAAGTATAGGCCGCCTCGAGACATGCCCCGGCGGGTCCCCGGGAGCGGATTTCAGTCGGTAGCGGGTGGGAGGGCGCCCTCGTCTTCGAGGACCTTGCGGGCCACCGCGAAGGCGGAGTTCGAGGCCGGGACGCCGGCGTAGACGGCTGTGTGGATGAAGATCTCGGTGATCTCCTCGACCGTCAGGCCGTTGCGCAGAGCGGCCCGGACGTGCATCCCGATCTCGTTCTCGGCGCGCATCGAGATCAGGGCGGTGAGCGTGACCGCGCTGCGCATCCGGCGGTCGATGCCCGGCCGCGACCAGGCGCCGCCCCAGGCGTAACGGGTGATGAACTCCTGCCAGGGCTTGCCGAAGCTGCCGGCGTTCGCCGCGGCGCGGTCGACGTGCTCGTCGCCCAGCACCTCGCGGCGAGTCTTCATGCCGGTATCTAAGTCATTCATCGCACAGGAACCTCAGGATCATCGCGGTGGTCAGGTCGGGTCGCTCGACGGTCGCCAGGTGGGCGGCTGGCGAGACGACCTCCATCCGGGCGCCGCCGATCAGCTCGGCGATCCGGCGGCCGTGCTCGGGCGGAGTGGCCGGGTCCTCGGCGCCGGCCAGCACCAGCGTCGGTGCACTGATCCGCGGTAGATCGCCGGTCAGGTCCATCGCGGCGATCGCCTCGCAGCAGCCGGCGTAGCCCTCAGCCGGCGTGGCGATCAGCTGCGCGCGCATGCGCTCGATCACCTCGGGGTGATCCCCGGCGAAGCCGGGCGTGAACCAGCGCTCGAGCACTGCGTCGGCGATCGCCTCAACGCCCCGCTCCCGCACCACCGCGGCGCGTTCGTGCCAGCCCTCGGGCGGACCGAGCAGGGCCGAGGTACAGCAAAGCACCAGGCGCTCGACGCGCTCGGGAGCGTGCACGGCGGCCCACATGCTGATCATGCCGCCGATCGATAGCCCGCACAGAAACGCGCGTTCGATCCCCAGCCGGTCGAGCAGGGCGAGGAGATCGGATCCGAGCTCGTCGATCGTGTAAGGCCCGGGCGGCACCTCGGAGCCACCATGGCCGCGGATGTCATAGCGCACGGTGCGAAACCGCTCGGCCAGGCGGTGTGACTGCGTCTGCCACATGGCCAGGTCGGTGCCGAGCGATCCAGTGAACACGACCACCGGCGCGTCCTGGGCCCCGCTTGTCACGTAGTTGAGCTCAGCGGCCACGATGCGCCGCCAGCGCCCGATCGATCAGCTCGGCGCTCACCCCCAGGTAGCCGGCCGGGTCAAGCGCAGCGTCGAGCTTTTCGGGACCGAGCGCATCGGATACCTCGGGCAGCTCGAGCAGAACGTCGCGGAAGCTGCATCCGTTCTCGACCGAGCGCCGAGCGGCCTGCTCGACCATTTCCTGGGCTTTCGCGCGACCGAGCGACGGTGCGAGCGCCGCCGCCACGCTTTCGCTCATCACCAGACCACCGGTCGCGTCCATGTCCGCATGCATCTTCTCGGAGTCGACCTCGAGTCCGGTCAGGAGCTCTCGAGCCATCGCGGCGCCCGACCCGGTCAGCCGGAGCAGCTCGAGCAGCGGCTCCCACTCGGCCTGCCAGGCACCGGCTCCGCGCTCGTGCTCCTGCATCATCGCCGCCATCACCGTGGCCACGAGGCCGGGCGCGCGCTGGGCGCAGGCGACCAGGCCGATCGCGCCCACCGGATTGCGCTTGTGGGGCATCGTCGAGGAGCCGCCGCGGCCCGCGCCACCACCCTCGGCCACCTCGGCCACCTCGGTCTGCGCGAGCAGTACCACGTCGCGGCCGATCTTGCCGAGCACTCCGAGCGTCGCCCCCGAGGCCGCGGCCACCCGAGCGGGGCGCAGCCTGATCGTGTGCCAGGGCACGCTGGGCTCTGCCAGGCCGAGGCGCTCGGCCATCGCCGCGGCCACGTCGAGTCCGCGCTCGCCCAGGCTGGCGAGCGTGCCGACCGCGCCCCCGAACTGCACGGCGAGCTCCCGGTCACGGACCGCCCGGAGGCCTTCGATCGACCCGTCGATACCGGTCAGCCACATCGCCGCTTTCAGGCCGAAGGTGAGCGGAAGGGCCTGCTGAAGCAGGGTACGACCGGGCGCGATTGTCTCCCGATGGCACTCCGCCAGGGCCGCGCAGGCGTCGGCCGCGCCCCCCAGATCGACGATCGCGGCGTCGATCGCTCGGCGTGAGACCAGCATGATCGCGGTGTCGAGCACGTCCTGGCTGGTGGCGCCCGTGTGCAGATGGGACGAGGCGGCGCCTGGCAGCTGGCGGCGCAGCGCGCGCAGGAGGCCCGGGATCGGGGTGCCCTGCTCGCCGGTGGCGCGGCCCAGCTCGTCGAGATCAAGCTCGATCCGTCCGGCGGCGACGGCCTCGCTCAGTTCGTGTGACGCTTCAGCCGGGGCCAGCTTGAGGTCAGCCAGGGCCTCGAGCAGCGCCGCCTCGACCTCGACCATCGCTTCCACCAGCGTCCGGTCGCTTGCCTGGGCCGCCGCGTCGCCGTGAGCGAACAGGCCGGCGAACAAGCGACCGGAGCCCACGACGGCTAG
>JAFAYP010000513.1 GCA_019240305.1 Solirubrobacterales bacterium | reverse complement strand
CGCTGTGCGCTGGAAAGCGCGCCTGGTAGCCATAGGAGCTGCCGGTCCGACGCTGGCACGCGAGGCAGTGACAGATCGACACGCGCACAGGATCGCCGGTGACCACCGCCTGAAGCTGCCCACAGCTGCAGCTCGCGTGTCGTTCTGGCACGCCCGGCACGCTATCAGCACCGATGCGCACCAGCACGCCGCAGGACCGCCGGCACGTTCGTGCCTGGCTGCCGGCATCGTGAAGCGCACCGACCGGAAGAAGCACTAGCGCGTGTCATGGGGTCATGCTCTTGTACGAAACCTGACCCTGGTGGTCAGATTTCGGGTGAGCTCGGCGGCTCTCGATGGCGGAGGATCGGCGTCGTCCCGGAGCGACGACGTCTGGCCATTTCGACTGGCCCATCTCCGTGAGCGGCCGTCCTCCGCCGAAGCGATCGCAGCCGGAACGGCGGGTCCCCACGCCGAAGCGATCGCCAGCTCCGACGACTGCAGGCGCACGTCGTACAGAGCGGTGCTCAAGCTGCCGGGTCGACCGCGACAGACGCTGGCGGTGCGCGCTCGGCTCTGATCACGACCGCAACTGCGCCGAGGATGATCACGCCGGCGACGGCGGTGACCGCGGTAATGCGCTCGCCGAGCAGCAACGCTCCGAGTAGGACCGCGACGGCCGGATTGACATACGCATACGTTGACACCTGCGAGATCGGCGCATGCCGGAGCAGCCAAACGTACGCGGTGAACGCGAGGATCGAGCCGATTAGCGCCAGGTACGCGATCGCCTCAAGCGAGGCTGCCGATGCGTGCGAGGTTACGCGGCCCCAGTCCTCCCCGACCAGCGGCCCGAGCAGCGCCAGCAGGGCGCCGCCGATCAGCATCTCGAGCGCCGTGCCGGTCGCTGCGTCAGCCGGCATCGGCAGCCGCGGGGACACCCAGGTCCCGAGCGCCCACGAAAGCGACGCACCGAGCACGATCAGCACGTGCCAGACATTGACGCCCTGCCCCTGGCCACCCCGGATGACCAGCAGCGCGACGCCGACGAACCCGACACCGAGACCGCCGAGCGTCGCGGCGGCGGGCCGCTCGCCAGTCAGATAGCGGAACAGAAGCAGCCAGAGAGGGACTGACGCGACGACTAGAGCTGCGAGCCCGGCCGGCACCTGTCGCTCGGCAAACGAGACGAAGCCGTTCCCGCCGGTCAAGAGCAGCACCCCAACTAGAGCCACCGAGCCTAGCTCGCGCGCGCTGACAGCCGGGAGCTGCCGACGCAATAGCGCCAGCAAGACGTACATCAGAAGGCCCGCGGCGACGTAACGGATCCCGGCCCCGATGAGCGGCGGCACCGTCCTGTCCATGATCCGGATCCCGACGTACGTCGATCCCCACGCGACGTACACGACACCGAGCGCGAGCCAGACGCGGCTGACCTGGCGTCGACCTGCGGAGTCCGTTTGCCGCGGTGACACCACCACTGTGGTTAGGTTATCGGCCGCGCGTGTGGGGTTCGGCGGCGCGCACCGCACGGTGGGAAGGACGCTGTCGATTACACGCCCTGCGCCGCGGGGGCGCGCAATGTCCTGTCCTCGTCTGTCACCGACAGGTGCCCGCTTTGGACCGCCTTCAGAGCGATCGGTAACACCGAGGCAGTGGCGACGGCCGCGTAGCCGCGTTCGCACAGCGCGCGATGGGGGACGTCGAAGCGAGTGGAATCGGGATCGCACACGATCGAAGTCGAGCGGAGCGCCGGTAGCGGAGGGAGCAGCTCAGGGTCGGGGAGCTCACCGACATCTTGGATGATCGGTCAGAATCATTTGTTGCCGGGTCAACTGCCCGCTTCGGAGCAACGACCGCCGCTCGGCCGCGAGCCCGTCGAGCGTCGCCGCACCAGTCACCGGGAGGAGCCCGAAGCTGGTGTCAGACGCCGGTGCAGTTCCCGCGGCCTGCCGGACCAGGGAATCGCCGCCAGCTCGAAGGAAGAGCGGGCCGACGATCGCCGTCCCGACCGCGATCGCGGCGTGATCACTTAGTAGCGACCCCATCAGGCGCCAGCGAATACCGCGGACCAGCACGGACCTCGCCCCGCCTCTCACTCCTCTATCGACCCTCTCTTACTCGTCGATGCCGAGGATAAGCGACACGAACGGGATCGCCGGCGGGTGAACGGTTGGCGCGAGCGCAACGGAAGCGCGGCATCAGGCTATAACCGCCCGGGTGTGGGTGGTGGATCTGGGGCGCCCAGATCCAGACTCAGTCCTAGTTCCCAGCGGGTCGCTGGAGAAAGAAGAATCGGATCATCTCAGCGGAGGCGTCGGGACCGTGCGGATCAGTGTAGGAGCCGGCCGGACTTCCTCCTGACCACGCATGACCGGCGCCGTGGATGATCCAGCTCTCGAGGACGATCGT
>JAFAYP010000510.1 GCA_019240305.1 Solirubrobacterales bacterium | reverse complement strand
GTCGGGCTCGAGCGCCTGGCCGGCGCTGCGCGCACCGGGCCCGAGGAGGCCGTGCCGCTGCGCGATCACATCCTGGCCGCGCTGGTCGAGCCCGAGCAGCGCTACGACGACGTCACCGCGGTGGTCGCGCGGCTGACGGCATGAGCGCCGACCTCGTCGAGCTGGCTCGGAAGGGCTACGAGGCCATCCGCCGTGGCGATCTCGACGCGATCCGGGAGTTGCTCGACCCGGATGTCAAGTGGCACGGCGGGGACCCCTCCGACGAATTCGCGTGCCAGAACCGCAAGCAGGCCCTGGCCTGGATGGGCCGGGCCCGCCGGCAGGGACCAATCGGCGAGCTGATCGACGTGATCGACGCCGGCGAGCGGGTCGTGGTCATCATGCGCCGGACGGGCGAGGACGGCCAGCCCGAGCTGGTCGCCAACCTCACCACGTTCCGCGACGGCAAGGTGATCGAGATGGTGCACTACCCGGACCCCGACGAGGCACGGCGGGCGGCCGGGGTCTGAGCGCCCGGTTTCAGCGCAGATAGCCGCGCCGGCGCAGGAACTTCTGAAGCGCCGCGACGAACTTCGTGCCGCCCGCGCCGAACGGCGCGTTCAGGTGCCCTGCCTTTGCCTGCGCGGACAGGTAGCGGTTGACGAGCTTCACGTGCCCGAGCAGGTCCTCGTCGGCTGCCCACGCGGCGATTACGCCGACGCTGTCGGCGTAGTGCCCCTCGGCCATGCCCTCGAATGCCTTCAGCCATACCGCAGCGTCCTGGGCGACCAGCCTCGGATAGCTCCGCGTCACGTCGGTGAAGTGGCCGGAAGCGAACGTCAGGATCTCGATTGGCAGCCCCGACGCCGCGTAGTCGGTGAACCGGTAGGCAAATGAGTCGTCGGCGGTGAGGAACTCGAAGTGACCGTTGTGCTGAAGGTCGACCACGCGCGTACCCGGGTCGCCGAAGTTGCGCTCGGTCTTGACGTAGGTCATCGTCCCGGGATCGAACGAGAACACCTGCACCACCGTGCAGCAGTGGGCACCCCCGCTGAATAGCTCGAGCACCACGTCGGGGTCACCGGTGTGCTCGAGGTCCACGACCTGTACCGCGGGCTGTCCGCCGGTCAATGCACCGGGCCAGCACAGCGTCTCGCACAGCTTCGCAACCACCGGCTGGTCATAGGCCACGGCCCCGCCACGCGTGATCGTCAGACGCAGGCCATGGAAGTTCGGGAGCTGCCCCTGGAAGCTGAACGTCGCCGTGACGTTGCCGGCGTGCGCGGTCTCGGTCTTGGCCAGCGCCGCGGGAGCGGCGATCAGGCCGAGCGCGATGACCCCGGCGGCGATGAGTGCGCGTCGCATGGCGCGGAGATCCTAGCGACCCGCCGGGTCAGATCCGGAAGACCTCGATCAGCCGCTCTTCCTGCTCGGCCTCGATCCGGGCCACCACCTCGAAATGCTCCTCGAGCCCGGAGCCACGCAGCTTCTCGGCCAGCAGCTCGTCGACCTGGTAGATCCCGGCGCTGTTCGACATGGCGATCTCGACCCGAACCGCGCGCTCCTCCCCGGTCGCGATCTTGACGTCGTCGATCGCGTAGGCCGACAGCGAATGGATGTTGTACCGCCCGGCCTCGAACTCCACCCGTGAGCGCCCCCGCGCCATGTCGAGCGCGTCGGCGACGCGGACGATCCCGGCCTCCACCGTGAGGGGACGCCCGTCCCGGCGATGCCCGATGATCGCGTGCAGCACCTCGGAGGCGATGATCGTCCGCTCGGGCTCCTCGTAGACCTGGGCGAGCAAGCCGTCGATCGTGTCGGCGGTGAGGAACAAGCTGTAGCGCTCGTGGTCGTTGCGATGGATTGACATCCCCACGCAGTGCAGCAGGCATCCGGCGGCGACCACCACCTCGGCATCGTGGTCGCTCATGCCGTAGTCCACCCTGACGCTGGGGAGCACTCCGCGGCGAAACAGGATCCGCGCAAGGCGCAGCCCGATGTTCAGCACGATCTGCACATGGACCCAGCTGTGGTCGCTCATGCCGAGGCGCCGGGTCGCGTTGACCGCGGACACGTGCCACAGCGCCTTGACGTGATCGCTCGCGTTGACCGCGGCGAGCAGCAGCTCGAGCCGGCGGTTGCCACGGGTGGGCGCACGGACGCGCACATCAGAGAGTGCCTCGCGCGGCGGAATCGGCGGGTTGGGATTGGCCTCGCTAGACACCTGACTCCAGCAACAGGCCCTCGCGCAGACCGCCGCGGGCCACCTCGAGCGGGGCGCCGAAGCACGCCGCTGCCGCCCGGAGGATCAGCAGCCCGGCCGGGAGCAGCCGCACCCGGTCGGCGTCGAGTCCGAACCGGCGGGCCACGTCGATTGCGCGTTCGGCGAGCAGCACCGCCAGCACCCGCGCGAACGCGGCTGCATCCAGCACGGGGCCGGCGATCTGGCGCACCGAGGTGGCGCTGCCGCCGACCGCGACCACGCACGCGGTGGGCGGTGGCTGCACCTCACCCAGCAGATCGCCGACCCGCGCCTGGGCTCGCTCGATCTCCTGCGCCGAGGGTGGATCGGAATGCAGGCACTCATCGGTCAGCTGGCCCGAGCCGAGCGGAAACGATGCGAACCAGTCAACGCTGTTCGGCGCGGTGCCGACCACCAGCTCGCACGAGCCGCCACCGACGTCCACCACCCCGAGCGGACCGGATGGGACGTGACCGAGCGTGCGCGCCGCCCCGCTGAAGGCCAGTCGCGCCTCCTCAGCCGCGGACAGCACGGTCACCTCGAGCCCGCACGACGCGCGCAGGGCGGCGATCAGCGCCTCGCGGTTTCTCGCCTGCCGCACGGCGGCGGTGGCCACGCCGCGGACGTCGACCGCGCCCAGTGCCCGGGCGGCCTCCAGCTGGCCGAGCACCACCGCCACAAGCTCGGCGATCTTGTCGTCGGCGATCTCCTCGCTTGCCGTCAATGCCCGCCTCACGTGGGTGAATGCCCTCTCCTGATGGACTTCGACGAGCCGCTCACCGTCGCAGTCCGCAACGAGCAGCCGCGTCGTGTTCGAACCGATGTCGATGCAGGCACGGCGCATCATCTAGAGCGGACGGAGCCTCGGACGCACCGGCACCTCGAGGCTCGCGGGGCGGACTCTACTGATGTTGCCGGGCCGGCGTGCGAGGAGGGTCGCGACGCGGACCCGCCCGCGCGGTGTCGGCTGAAGGCTCAGCTCGGCCTCGCAGGACGGCCAGGCTGAACCAGGCGGCCACCATGACGACGAGCGATCCGGCGCCAGCCACCGCCAATGCCGCCCGGGGGCTGCCGAGCGCGGTGATCCCGCCGCCGATCAGCATGCCGGCGCCGGGCACCGACTGGAACAGCGCCTCGTACAGGCTCATCATCAGCGCCATCCACTCCTCCTGCACCTCCTCCTGGAGCGCGGTCCGAACCGACACGCTCTCCACCCCGTTCCCCACTCCGGCCAGAGCGGCGCCGACGATCGCCACGGCCAGGCTCGGGGCGGCTGCCATCACGCCGAAGCCGACGGCCAGACACGCCGTGCCGCCAGTGATCAGATCTCGGGACGGCCGGCGGCGCCAGCGCGCGTAGACGGCCGCGCCGGCCACCGCGCCGGCGCCCCAAGCCGACAGCAGCGCGCCGTAGCCGGCCGCCCCGGCGTGCAGCGAATGCTGCGCGAACACGACCTCGACCGGTACCGAGATCGTGAAGAACAGCACGCCGACGGCCTGCAGCGCCAGCAGCACCCGGATCGGCGGCACTCCGCGCGCGTAGGCCAGTGCCGCGCGTACCCGGCCCCTGGCCGGCTTACGCTCGGCGGCGGCTTCGGGCAGGCCCGTCGTGGTGAGCAGGTTCACCGCGATCACCCCGAATACCACGGCGTCGAGGAGCAGCGCGACGCTGGTTCCGCTCGTGGCGACCACGGTGCCGCCGATGCCCGGTCCGACCATGAAGCACACCGAGAACGCGGCGTTGGACACCGCATTGCCTTCGCGCAGGAGACCGGCGGCCGCGGTCACCGACACCGTCGCCGCGCGCACGAGCGTTCGCCCGGTGAGCGCCACCGTCCCGTCGATGAAGGCCAGGATGAGCACGAGCACTACTGAGAAGTGCGAGCTGGCCGCCCAGGCCAGGGCCAAATAGATCACTGCCTCAAACCCGTACAGCGCGGGCAGCACGGTCCGGGCGCGCAGCTGGTCGAGCCGTGCGACCGCCATCGGGGAGATCAGCGCGGGCACGAACTGGGCGAACAGGAAGAAGGCGGTGGCGCCCAGCGCGCTTCCCGTTCGCCGGTAGACGAGCAGCGCCAGGGCCACCGAGCCGACCATGAAGGTGAGCTCGTTGAGCGCGTATGCGGCTAGAAGCCGCCGGTAGATGGGGATTCTCAGGACCGGCTTCATGGGCTGGACGTCGGCGGCGATCCTAATACCGCGGAGCGGCGAGCATGCGCGATGGGCGCAGACTGCACGGGCTGACCAGTGGGCTCGGCGGAGTGCGGAGGCATGTGGACGGTTTGGCGGCGCCGCCCGGTCCAGAGTGCATGGATACCCCTTCTAGCGCCTTCATCAATCGTCTTTTCGGTGTGAGCGCGCGGAATCCCACGCGGGCGGCTGTCATCCTCTTGAGCGGGGATGACCATCCGCGCCCGATCCTGGCACCGCGCCAACACCCATCTGCACGGTGAGTTTCCGCCCGACCGACTGGCCTCCGTGCGCGAGTCAAGCGTGTCTGTCTGCCTGCCTGCGCGCAACGAGGCGCGCACGATCGGGCCGATCCTCAAGGCCCTCATGCCATTGCGCGATCGCGGCGTCCTCGACCAGGTCGTCGTGGTCGATCGCTCGAGCGACGGGACGGCCGATATCGCCCGTGGGCTGGGGGCCGAGGTCCACGATCAGGACGAGCTGATGCCCGAGCTGGGGCCCGTGCTCGGCAAGGGTGATGCGATGTGGCGCGCGCTGCCGGTCCTAAGCGGTCAAGTGGTCTGCTTCCTCGATGCCGACTCCGAGCAGTTCGGCGCCCACTTCGCGTGCGGGGTACTCGGACCCCTGCTGTGCCGCCCGGAGATCTCGTTCGTTAAAGGCTTCTACCGCCGCCCGTTCCGGATGGGCGACACCACCGTCCCCGACGGTGGCGGACGGGTCACCGAGCTGACCGCCCGGCCTCTGCTCAACCTGTTCTATCCCGACCTGGCGGGGATCCGGCAGCCGCTGGCCGGCGAGATCGCCGCCCGACGAGACCTGCTCGAGCGGCTACCGTTCGCCGCCGGCTACGGGGTCGACATCGGGCTGCTGATCGACGCCTACACCGCGGCCGGCCTCGAGGCCATCGCGCAGGTCGACCTCGAGACGCGCCAGAACGCGCATCAGCCGCTGCGTGATCTCGGGCCGATGGCCTACGCGGTCCTCCAGGCGGTCGCCGTCCGCCTCGAGCGCGAGGGCCGGCTGCGTGGGCCGCTGCCGGCCACGTTCACCGCTCCGGATGAAGATGTCGCGATCGCCGAGCCGGTTGAGCGCCCCCCGCTGCGGAGCCTGCGCGCGGCGGCCTGACTCTGAGGCCATTCCCATGATGCGCCCAGGGCGAATTAGTTCCGGCTGAACTGCCGATATACGAGCCGTGAGATCCTCGAACCTCGTAGCGGCGCTGCTTGCCGTACTCGTCCTGGCTGGCTGCGGCTCCTCGAGCAGCTCCAATGGCGGCGCTCACCGGCAGAGCACGGCCGACTTGCTCGGCCTGAGCGCCCATCCCCAAGCAGTGGATCCGATGGCCGGGGCCGCGCCCGCGTACGCGGCGGCGCGGACCACACCGGTCGGGGACCCGAACGCGTATGCCCCATCGCTGACCGAGGTCAAGCAGGAGCTCGCGACCGAGAAGCGCATCGTGCATGAGCTCGATGCGCTGAGCGCGGGCCAGGGATTCGTGTTCCCCATCTCGCCGCTCTCGGTGGTCGAGCCGCCCAACACGTGGTCGCCCGACATGGGTGTCGACATCTCGACGGTCAACGCCGCCTGCGGCTCGGCTGCCGTAGAGGTGGCGGTCACCAACGGAGTGATCGTGCAGGAGGGGATCTCGGGCTTCGGCCCCTACGCGCCGGTCCTGCGAGTGGTCGGAGG
>JAFAYP010000508.1 GCA_019240305.1 Solirubrobacterales bacterium | reverse complement strand
CCCCGCAGCCGGTCGGACAGTTGCACGCCGTCGATCTCCACGGACAACCGTCCACAGAGCTGTATGCGAGTTCTCTCAGGCGGGCGCTCGGCCTGCGGCAACGTTTTGGAAACGTATCGACAACGTCAACGCGACATCTTGCCGCGCAGTGGACACCGAGGTGGAATGCAGCGACGTTCTCGGCGGGGCGCAAACAGAGTGTCTGCAGAGTCGCAGCGATGACGGCCACACGACCAAAGTCAATGGAGGGCACAGGCGGATCGCCTACTGCGAGTGCGGGGCGCAACTCGCGGGCGACGACGAGCGTGAGCTCTTCTCAGCGGCTCAGCGGCACATCGCTCACCACCATCCCCAGCTGCTGGGGGCACTGGGGCCCAGGATGGTGAGTCAAATGGCTGAGGACGTCGGGGGGCAATAGCACCACGGAAAGTCCCCCGGGGGCAATGCACCTAGGGACGGGCGGTGTTGCAGACCACCGCCCGTCCTAGGGGTGTATTCGGGCCCACCGCGCTCTCAGCCTGCGCAGGGGCCGGTGGGCACGGAGTGGGCTTGCCTGCGTGCCTTGGCCAGCTGGGTGCTGATCAGCTCGTTGGGGACGGCGAAGCCGCCGTCGCCCGTGGGGGAGCCGGTGATCGCCGCGAACACGGTCGCCACCACCCTGCCGGTGCGGTCGATCATCGGGCCGCCGGAGTTGCCGGGACGCACGCGGCCGCGCAGCGCGGTGATGCTGCGCATGACGGGGCCGTTGCCGTAGGCGTCCTCGGTGCTCACGAGCTCGGTCTGGCCGATCCGTCCGGGCTCGACGTCGAAGCCGCCGTCGAGCGGGTAGCCGAGGATCGCCGCCGGCGTCCCCGACTGGGGATTCCTGGCCATGGCCAGTGTGGGCTGGTTCAGCGTCGGCACGCGAAGCACTGCCACGTCATCGCGGGGGTCGAAGTCGATCACGTCGGCATCGAGGCCCGGCGGGTTGCCGTCCACCTGGACCTGGGTATCGGATTCACCGGCCACGACATGGGCGTTGGTCACCACCAGGTGTGGCGCGGCGACCCAGCCGCTGCCCTCGATGCCCAGCCCGCATGCGGTGCCCAGAACCTTCACCACGCTCCGCCCGGCCGCCTTCACCCCGGGCGCCCGAGCGATGCCGGGCGGCGGTGGTGAAACGTCGGCCGCCGGGCCGCGCACAGAAGGCAGCGGATCGATGTGGGCCAGCGCGTGGAGGATCGGTCCGGCCGGGGGCAGCAGCTCGTCGAGGCCGCGCAGGATCGCCGAGCGCTGTATGTCCTGCTTGAGCACGAGCGAACCCGTCGACTGGAAGGCGATCGCACCCACGATCCACGCGATCCCGAGCGCCACCGACGCGGTCAGCGCGGCCCCGAGCACTCCGTCCATCAGACGCAGGCCGGGCAGGCGCAGGAACATCCGCGCCCGCGCTCCCAGGCCCTCGAAGCCACTGGCCAGGACCGCGCCGGCCAGGAGTGCCCCGAGCAGCCCGAACAGCGGCGCGTACTGGGAGTGCGAACCACCCGGCAGGATCAGCGGGGCGAGCCGCGTGCCCAGGAACGCGCCGATCGCGAAGCCAAGCAGCGACAGGGCTCCGACGATGAAGCCCTGGGCGTAGCCATACATGGCCAGCAGCACCGTGAAGGCCACTATCAGCCAGTCGACCAGTGTCACCGGCGGGAGGTTACGGTGAGCGTTCTTCTACCGTTCCATCTGAGGTGGCACGCGGCGTTCTGATGGAGGGGGCAGGAAGACACCGGGGTCGACGCCGCCTGTGGCGCCGGCGGCTCCGGTTGCTGATCCCGCTCGCGGTCCTCGCCGGCATCGCGGTGGCGGTCGTGCTCGTGCTCCGCGCCGGCCCCGGCCGAGCGGAGCGCCAGCTCGTGACCAGCTACGTGCATGCGTGGGCCGCCGGCGAGTACCACCAGATGTACGCGCTGCTCAGCCCGGCCTCGCGGCAGGCGATCGGCGAGGCCCGGTTCGCCGCCGGCTACCGGCACGACGCCACCGTCGCCACGCTCGTCTCGCTCACCGCCGTGCGGGTGGGTAAGCGCGTCGGCGGCCAGATCCCGCTGCGGATGCGCGTGCTGACCCGGCTGTTCGGGACGCTGCGCGAGACCGTGGAGGTGCCCCTCAAAGGGACCGGCTCGAGCGCCACCGTCGAGTTCGTGCCGGCGCTGCTCTTCCCGGGCCTGCGGGGGCACGAGCGGCTGGCTCGGCACATGGTCCTGCCGCCGCGCGCCACCGTGTTGGCGGCCGACGGCACCCCGCTCGCCGAAGGGCCGGACCGCACGTCGCCGATCCCCGACGTGGCGGGCCAGATCGCCGGCGTGCTCGGCCCGATCCCGGCCAAGAACGCCGCCACGTACGCGGCCGAGGGCTACCCGGCCGGCGCCAAGGTCGGCCAGGACGGACTCGAGCTCGTGTTCCAGAACCAGCTGGCCGGCCAGCCCGGGGGCGCGTTGCTGGCGGGCCACCGAGTACTGGCGCGCGTAGCGCCGAAGCCCGGTCACGACGTGACCACCACGATCGTGCCCTCAATCGAGACCGCGGCGATCAACGCCCTGGCCGGTCGCTTCGGCGGCATGGTGGCTATGAACCCGCGTACCGGCGCGCTGCTCGCGCTGGCCGGGATCGCCTACTCCGACGCTCAGCCACCAGGCTCGACGATGAAGATCATCACCTCGACCGGCGCGCTCCAGGCGGGGATCGTGAAGCTGGGCACCGTGTTTCCGTACAGCACGGCGGCTGTCCTCGACGGCTACACGCTGCACAACGCCAGCGGCGAGGACTGCGGCGGAACGCTGTTGAACGCCTTCGCCGTGTCGTGTAACTCGGTTTTCGCGCCGCTCGGGGCCAAGCTCGGCGGAAAGCGGCTGCTGGCCATGGCCGAACGGTTCGGCTTCAACCAGACGCCGACGATCCCGGGCGCCGCCGAGAGCTCGATCCCGCCGTCGAGCCTGGGCAGCGATCTCGAAGTTGGCTCCTCGGCGATCGGCCAGGGCCAAGTCCTCGCCACGCCGCTCGAGATGGCCGACGCGGCAGCGACGATCGCGATGGGCGGCCGCCGTCCTCTGCCCACTCTCCAGGCCCACCTGCCCTCCCACTTCGCGCCCGTGACCAGCCGCCACGTCGCGGACGAGATGCAGCAGATGATGATCGCGGTGGTCGAGTCCGGATCCGGAACCGGCACCGCGGCCGAGATCCCCGGCGTGACGGTGGCCG
This sequence comes from Solirubrobacterales bacterium, assembly GCA_019240305.1. Taxonomy (GTDB): domain Bacteria; phylum Actinomycetota; class Thermoleophilia; order Solirubrobacterales; family Solirubrobacteraceae; genus Palsa-465. The sequence goes on along the minus strand of JAFAYP010000508.1, from coordinate 5,359 downwards.
GCAAGACCGGCACGGCAGAACTGGCCAACACCACCACGTCGAATGGCTCGAGCGTCGCCAACGCCAACCAGCTGACCGACGCGTGGTTCGTCGGCTACGCGCCGGTCGGTGCTCCCAGGATCGTCGCGGGTGCGCTGTTCCCCAACCAGGGCGCCGGCGGCGGCACGGCCGCTCCGGCCGTGCGCGAGGTGCTCATCGCCGGGCTGCAGGCCATCCACTGAGCGCGTCGGACCCCGCCCATCGGGAAGGAACCTGGCCGCGCGTCAGAGGTCGAGCGAGATCTGGCCCGTACCCCCACCCGGGGCGAAGATCTCGAGGGTCAGCGGCCGGTTTGAGTAGACCGCAGTCGGCAGCCTGAACAGCACCAGACCGCCCTGGGTAGGCCCGAGCGCGGCGGTCGTGCTCGGACCCGGCTCCACCCCGGAGGGGCCGAGGGTCTGCTGGGTCCAGGCGTACTCGTTGACCGACGAATCGAGGTGAACCGGGTTGTAGCGGTTGCCGCTCGAGTCGACGATCTGGAACCTGCTCGCCGTGGACTGCTCGTTACCTGTCTGGTTCTTGGCCCACAGGAACACGCCGTACCAGAGTTCGTTGGCGCCGATGTTCGTCGTGCCGGCGGGCAATCCGGTCAGGTACTGCCGGTCCTCGGCCGCGAACGGGTTGAGCTCCCGGGAGACCTGGAGCTGGTAGGTGACCGGCCCGGCATCGACGTAAACGCCGTTGTTCAGCAGGCTGGTCGGCTGCGATACCTGCCCGCAGGCGGCCAGGCTGACGGCCATTCCCACGGCGCAGGCGATGATCCACAGACGGCGCGCGCTCACGGGTGCCCAAGTGTAATCAGCGGGCCGCGACCGTGGCCCGCCGGCCGCGGTCGCGCCCCTCTTCGAGGATCGTGCGCAGGCGCCGCATCGCCTTCCTGGTCTTGCGTCGCAACCACGCACTCCCGCCCAGCGCCTCCATCAGGTGATCGGAGGGCATCACCGGCACGGTCTCGATCGTGTACTCGACCCGGGTGGTACCGCCCGGTCCGGGCGAGAGCGTGTACGTGCCGAGCATCCGGATCCGGTTGTACTTGCCGCCCCGGCCCCGCTCGACGATCCGGAACGGCGGCTGAACCTCGGCGAAGGACATGTCGGCCCAGTTGAAGCGCGCCCGGGGCGCCTTGATGCGGTATCGCGCCCCGGCGCCGAGCCCGTAGGAGTCCTCCCGCGTCAGATGCCAGTCGACCAGGTAGTGGTCGGTGAACTCCGCGTGATTGGCGATGTCGGCGAGGTACTCGAACACCTCCTCGCGAGGTCTCGAGATCGTTGATTCGACGGTGAACGGCTCCACGCGTCCGGATTCTAGGTTCGACGGCGGCTTGGCGGATCGACGGCGTCAGGCGGCGCGGTGATCGGTCAGCCGCATCGTGTGACCGAATTCGGGTCCATGCACGATGCGCGAGCCCAGCGCCGGATCGGGATCGAGCGCCCGGCACAGCTCGCAGAAGACCGCGCCCGCATGATCGAAGTACACCCGCTCACCGACCAGTGGCGTGCGCTGACAGGCGCCGCAGCGCTCACGGATGGCATCGCGGCGGTCGACGGCCCGGCGCATGAGCGCCACCTGGAGCTCCGGGGCAACGTGCTCGTCGGGGTCCCAGTCCTGCACCATGGCCAAGGGTTTCGCCGCTGTGCAGGGGGTTCCTTCCCCGGCCTTGAGGTACGCGTTATGACCCGTCGGTAGACAGCGTTGCAAGCCTTCGCAATCCGTCCAGAACCGGCGCGGGACCTTTGACTCGGGGGCTATCATGGCTGGACCGGCTTGTCCAAGTGGGCAAGTCAGCAGCCCGTAACAAGGAGAAAGCGCCATCTATGAAAGCTTGGATGTCGGGCAATGTTGCGGGGACCGGAACCTTCAGATGCACGGATTGCGACTACCCGGTATCGCTTGAAGCGGTCGACGAGCTGCCGACTTGCCCCAACTGCGGCGGCACCGAGTTCGTGCGGGCGTCGCTGTTCACGACCGCGCAGACCAGCGTGATCGAGATGACCGGTGAGGACGACGATCAGGGCTGGCTCGATGAGGTCCGCGAAGGCCTGCACGAGCCGGGTCAGTACCTGGCCTATCGGTCCGAGGGCGAGGATCCCCTCGCCTACGCGCTCCAGCGCGAGTGGACCCGGATCGGCCGCAGCCTGGCCGCCGACATCCGTTTCGATGACCCGACCGTGTCCCGCCGGCACGCGCTGATCGTCCGCCAGCCGGACGGCCTGCGAGTGCTCGACGATCGCAGCCTGAACGGCGTGTTCGTCAATGGCGAGCGGGTGGAGTGGAGCACGCTGGCCGACGGCGACGAGATCGTCATCGGGCGCCATCACCTGCACTTCGTGGACGTGCCGGTGGTCACCGGGATGCGCTACAGCCACGGCGCCACCGCGCATACCGGCTGAGCTGAGGTCACCCGACGTTATGGCGACCGGCGACCGCGCCGCTCGCCTATAGTGCTGCTGCGGCGATGGCGACCACGATCTCGGTTCTCTCCCAGAAGGGCGGCACGGGCAAGACCACGGCCACCCGCACGCTGACCGACGTGTTCCGGCGGGTCGATCTGCGCGTGCTGGCCGTCGATCTCGATCCCCAGGGCAACCTGTCGGACTATCTCGACGTCGACCCCGAGGCCTCCCCCACGATCGGCGATGTCCTCTCGGGCCGCGCCAAGGCCCGCAGCGCTGTGCACGACGGGATCATCCCGGCCAACCTCGGCCTGGCCGAGGCCGAGCTAGCGTTAGGCGGCAAGATGGGCCGCGAGCTCGCGCTGAAGAAGGCTCTGCGCGAGGTCCGGGACGACTACGACGTGATCATGATCGACTGCCCGCCCGCGCTTGGCCTGCTCACGGTCAACGCGCTGGTCGCCTCTGACCATGCCCTGATCTCGGCCGAGGCACAGTACTTCTCGCTCCAGGGGGTCGAGCAGGCCCTCGAGGTGATCGAGCTGGCCCGCGAGAACCTCAACGCCAACCTCGAGTGGCTCGGGGTGCTGCTGAACATCGCGGACATGCGCACGCGCCACTCCCGCGAGGCGTTCGACTCGCTGCGCCAGCACTTCGGCGAGAAGCTGGTCGAGACCACGATCCGCGCGTCGATCGCCTACGCCGAGTCGGCCGAGCGCGCGGTGTCGATCCTCGACTACCGCCCCGACCTGGCCGCCGACTACCTGGACGTGGCCCAGGAGCTGCTCGGGCGTCTGGGGATGGACGGCCCGCGCCGGCGCGCCCGCGCGCTGGCCAACGAGCTCGTCGGCGTTTCTTAGGGGTCTCGCTTCGCTCGACGTCCCTGGGGCCGGTTCCGCCCGGCATCCATGCCGGGCGGCGGTACCGCGACCCCGTCAGACCGACCGCTGATACGAGCGGAACGCGTTGGTCGCGAAGGCCAGGCAGAGCACCAGGAGCGCGGCCAGGAACCCGGCCCGGGAGGCGGCCAGGCCCCAGTCCGGGTGAGCCGAGGTCGCGGTGCGGCCGGCCACCACGGCCCAGTTGACCGGATTGAAGTCGGCCACGTGCTGCATCCATCCCGGGATCAGGTTGGCGGCCAGGAAGGTCGTTGACAGGAACGTGAGCGGGAGCAGGATGAACTGCGTGGCCCCGATCAGCGCCTCCTCCTGGCGCATTATCAGCGCGAAGCCGTTCGACAGCGCCCCGAACGTCGAGCCGAGCAGCGCCGAGACCGCGAACAGCACCACGATGCCCCCGACGCCGCCCGGGAACGACGCCCCGACGACCAGCGCGAGCGCGACGATGATCAGCGATTGGGTCACGACCACCACGGCCTCCTTGAGGATCCGGCCGGCGATCAGCGCCTCGCGGCGGACCGGCGAGACCAGGAACCGAGCGGTGACGCCGCGGTTGATGTCCTCGATCAGCGACATCCCGCTCCAGGCCGCATTGAACATCGCGGTCATCACGACCACGCCGGGAGCCAGGAACGCGATGTAGGAGTGGCTGTGGAAGCCGGGGATCTCGATCACCCGCTTGAACAGCGCGCCGAATAACAGCAGCCAGATCACCGGCTGCACGAGCGTCACCGCGACGAACCACGGCTGGCGCCACAGCTCGCGCAGGTGGCGCAGGGTCATGTACAGGGTGTGCCTGATCAGCGTCATCGGTTTGCCTCCGCCTGCTCGGCCTCGGCCGCGTCGAACGTGCGGCCGGTGTACTTGAGGTAGACGTCATCCAGCGAGGGCCGGGCCACCCGCACCGAGGCCACGGACACGCCGCGGGCCTCGAGCGCCTGGAGGACCTGCGGCACCGCGCGCCCGCCGTCATCGGCTCGCGCCCGCAGCGTGCGCCCATCCACCGCGACGTCGCGGATTGCCGCCACGCCGCTCAGCGCGCCGCTGAGCGCCCCGTTGTACTCGCGCTCGAGGTCGACGTGGATCGCGTCGCCGCTCAGCTCGCGCTTGAGGGTGTCCGGGCTGCCCTCGGCCACCACCTGACCGCGGTCGACGATCGCCACCCGCTCGGCCAGCTGATCGGCCTCCTCGAGGTAGTGGGTGGTCAGCAGCACGGTCTTGCCGCGCTCGCGGGCCAGCCGAGCGATGATCGACCACATGTCAGCCCTGACCTCGGGGTCCAGGCCGGTGGTCGGCTCGTCCAGGAACAGCACCGCCGGGTCGTGGACCAGCGCCATGGCGATGTCCAGCCGGCGCTGCATGCCGCCGCTGTAGCCCTTGGCGATCCGGTCGGCGGCATCGGCGAGCCCGAAGCGCTCGAGCAACTCCTGGGCGCGCTGCTCGATCTCGCGGCCGCGGATCCCGTGGATCTGGCCCTGCAGGCGCAGATTCTCGCGACCGGTGGCCTGAACGTCGACCCCCGACCCCTGGGACACCACGCCGATCGCCCGCCGCACGGCGTCCGGCTGGGCGAGGACGTCGATGCCGGCCACGGTGGCGCGTCCGGCGTCGGGCGTCGTCAGAGTGGTGAGGATCTTGACCGCGGTCGACTTGCCGGCCCCGTTGGGACCGAGCAGCGCGAACACGCCGCCGGGCGCCACCGCGAACGACAGGCCGTCGAGCGCCATCACACCCTTGGGGTATGTCTTCACGAGGCCCTCGGCCTCGATTGCATGCTGCACTTCAACACCTCCGAGAAGCTACGATTTGCTTACACGGCGGATAGCTTAGTAACTAAGAGTTTTAGATGTCAAGAGAAATTGAGATCTCCCCGGAACGTGCCCAGCTCTACGCCGAGCTGGGCGGCGAGGTCCGGGCCAACCAGCGCGCCACCGACGTCGTCGACGACCTGATCTGCGAGCTCCTGGGGATCAACCGGAGCGACGCGCGCTGCCTGGACATCCTCGAACAGGAGGGCAGCATGAGCGCCGG
>JAFAYP010000502.1 GCA_019240305.1 Solirubrobacterales bacterium | reverse complement strand
TCTAGGCGCCGCCTTCCCTTGCCATCGCGGATCGCAACGTGGCGAGATGGGAATCGGGTGGCTGTGGTGGGCGGCACCTCGATCGGAGAATTAGGACAGCAAGGGACATGCCCAAAGATCGAGTCCGACGTTATCGCCGGAGTCTGTTGACGGTGGCCATGGAAAGCTCCCCATAGGCGGCCATCGGATCTCCCCGGTGGTGGCCACCGTTTCTCCCCGTGGGTGGCCACGGTTTCTCCCCACGGTTCTGTCCTGAGGCGCCGGTACTCGGACGCGCGTTGGTATCAACGCGCGATCTGAGGACGGTGGCGGTGAAGAAACCGGAGGAAGCGATGGAGATTCTCGAGGCGTATGACGCGACGGGGTCGCTGCGCGGGGCGGCGGCTGTGGCGGGTTGTGATCACAAGACGGTCGCGAGGTTGGTCGCGGCGCGGGAGGCGGCGGGTGGCGGGCTGCCCGAGCGGGTGAGGCAGCGGCCGCTGGTTGACCCGTTCGCCGCCAAGATTGATGAGCTGGTCGATCGCTCCCGCGCGCTGGTGCGCGCGGATGTCGTGCATGGGGTGCTGGTCGCGATGGGCTATGAGGGGTCCTATCGCACGACGCGCCGCGCGGTCGCGGAGAGCAAGCGGCGGTGGCGCAACAAGCACGGTCGTCGCACGCGGCCGTGGATCCCGCAGCCGGGGTTGTGGCTGCAGTTCGACTACGGCGACGGGCCCGAGGTCGCCGGGTCGCGGGCGGTGTTGTTCTGCGCCTGGCTTGCCTGGAGCCGGTTTCGGGTGGTGGTGCCGTTGCGCGACAAGACGCTGCCCAGCGTGGTGATCGGCCTTGACCGGACGCTGCGCGCGGTTGGCGGCGTCCCGACCTATGCGTTGACGGACAACGAGAAGACGGTGACGGTCGAGCACGTCGCGGGGATCGCGGTCCGAAACGCGACGATTGTCGAGGTCTCGCGCTATTACGGGCTGTCGATCGCGACCTGCGAGCCTGCCGACCCGCAGAGCAAGGGCGGATCGGAGGCGACGGTGAAGATCGCGAAGGCCGATCTGGTCCCAACCGACCACAACCTCCGCGAGGACTATGCCGACTGGCAGGCGCTCGAGCAGGCCTGCCAGGAGCTCATGGCCGATGTCAACACGCGCCCGCACCGCGCGACGCGTCAGCCGCCGGTGGTGCTGCTGGCCCAGGAGCATGAGCATCTGCACCGGCTGCCCAAGCTGCCGCACACGTTGTGCTTCGGGCAGACCCGCAAAGTCGACCGCCAAGCGACCGTCTCGGTCGGGGACGCGATCTACTCGGTGCCGCACGAGCTGATCGGCGAGCGCGTCTGGGTCCGCGCCGACGGAGAGGAGCTCGTCGCCGTTCACATCGATCCCGATCAGGGGCCGCGCGAGGTCGCTCGCCACCGGCTGACCACCCCCGGCCGTCCCAGCATCTGCGATGAGCACTATCCGCCGCGGCCAGCTGGCGCGCTGGAGCGCCGGCCCAGGGCTCGCAGCAGCGAGGAGCGAGAGTTCCTTGCGATCGGCGAGGGCGCCGAGCGCTGGCTCAAGCAAGCGGCCGCGGAGGGCACGTCACGGATCCGTCGCAAGATGGCCGAGGCCGTCGACCTGGCCAAGCTGCACGGCGCCGGGTCGGTCAACGATGCGCTGGCACGGTGCGCCAGCTACGGCCGGTTCGCCGACGGTGACCTGGCCAGCATCCTCGCCCACCAGCAGACCGCGACCGTGATCCCGCTCCCCACACGACCGTCAGAGGACCGCTCGCTGCAGCGCTCGACCCGCAGCTGGGAGGGATTCGGACAATGACCGTCAAGCCGCCCGCCCCACCACCACTGCCCGACGAGCTCGACCGGCTTCTGCGCCGACTGCGCATGCCCTACGTCCGCCGCGCGGCGCCCGAGGTGATCGCCACCGCGACAAGCCAGCGGTGGGAGCACGCCGAAGTCCTCAGGGTTCTGCTCGCCGAGGAGGCCGCCGGCCGCGACCAGGCGACCATCTCGATGCGCCGCCGTGCCTCGGGCCTGCCGGCCGGCAAGACGTTCGACGCCTGGGAGTCGGCCGCTTCGGTCATCCCAACCCAGACCCAGAACGCGCTCCGCACGCTCGAATGGGTCAACCGCGCCGAAGTCCTCGTCGTGTGCGGCCCGAGCGGAAGCGGCAAGAGCCATTTCATCGAAGCGCTCGGGCACCTCGCGATCGACAAAGGCCGCACCGTCTCCTGGCACACCCTCGACTCCCTCGCCGCGCTGTTTCGCCGCCACCGCGCCGATGACTCGATCAACAAGGCGATCAGCAAACTGATCCGCTCCGACCTGATCCTGATCGACGATGTCGGCCTATTGCCGGTGTCCGCAGACGCCGCCGACGCGCTGTTCCGCGTCGTCGACGCCGCTTATGAGAAACGCTCGATCGCGATCAGCTCCAACATCCACCCCTCCGGGTTCGACGAGCTCATGCCCAAGACCATGGCGACCGCAACGGTCGACCGGCTCCTGCACCACGCGCACGTGATCATCACCGACGGCCAAGACAGCTACCGGCTCGCCCAGGCGACCGCCGGCAAGGGGGTGAAGCCCCTCACCTGACAACGCATCCGACCCCCCCGGCTGGGGAGAAACGATGGCCACGAGTGGGGAAACCTGATGGCCACCAGTGGGGAG
>JAFAYP010000475.1 GCA_019240305.1 Solirubrobacterales bacterium | reverse complement strand
ACGATCAGGCCGTCCTCGCCCAGTGACACCGCGATCCCCAGGTTCACGTCGGTGTGCGGGGTGTACTTCTCGCCCTCGAGCCAGGCGTTCAGCGCCGGGTGCTCGCGGATGGCGTCGATCGTCGCCCGGGCGACAAACGACAGGGCGGTAACGCCCAGACGCTTTCGCGCGACCTCCACCCGGCTCATGTCGACCTCGATCCACGTGGTGCAGGTCGCGGCGGTGTCGAGCGAGCGCTTCATGTGCTCGCCGATCTGCCGGCGCATCCGCGACAGGCCGTCCGAAACGGGCGGCGCGACCGGATCCGGCCGGTACGGGCTCTCGATGTGCAGCGGCGGCTCCTCGACCGACGCGGACTCCATGAACGCCAGCACGTCCTGCTTGCGCACGCGCCCGCCCCGCCCGGTCCCCGAAACCTGCGACAGATCGATCCCGTGCTCGGCGGCGATTCGCTGTACGACCGGCGAGTAGCGGCGGTGGCCGTTGCCGCTGCGCACGTTCGCGGCAGCTGGAGGGGATGGGGATGGGGTTTCAGTGACCGCCTGGCCGGCGGACTCGCCATCGAGCGGCTGTGGCCGGTCAGCGACGGGTTCACCAGAGGTGGCGATCCGCGCCAGCACGGTGCCCACGGTCACGGTCTCCTCGACTGCCACGACGATCTCGGCCACGACCCCCGACGCGGGCGACGGGACCTCCGTGTCGATCTTGTCGGTCGAGATCTCGCAGATCGTCTGGTCGGCCTCGATCCGGTCCCCGACCTCCACACGCCAGGCCACCACCGTGCCCTCGGCCACCGAGACTCCCATCTGGGGCATGGTCACATCGACCAGGGTGTCAGTACGCGAGGAGCTCACGGCACGCCTCCCTCACGCGATCGACGCCGGGCAATACGGCGGCCTCGAGCGGCGGCGAGAACGGGATCGGGACGTCGGGTGTGGCCACCCGCACGACCGGGCCGTCGAGCGACTCGAATCCCTTCTCAGCGATCAGCGCCGCCACCTGGGCGCCGGCCGCGCATGTCTGGTTGGCCTCGTCGAGGATCACCACCTTCGAGCAGCGCTCGACCGAGTCGAGGATCGCCTCCTCATCCAGCGGCACCAGTGAGCGGAGGTCGAGGACCTCCACCGACGCTCCGTCGAGCCCGTCGGAGACCGCCTCGAGCGCCACCGGCACCATCGCGCCGTAGGCGATCACCACGAGATCCGAGCCCGGCTGGGCCACCCGCGCCGTGAACGGGGTCTCGAACACCCCCGAGGGCACCTCCCCCTTGACCCGCCGGTACAGGTGCTTGTGCTCCATGAAGCAGACCGGGTTCGGGTCGTGGATCGCCGAGTGCAGCAGGCCCTTGGCGTCCGCAGCCGTCGACGGCGCCACGACCTTGATCCCCGGCGAGTGCATGAACCACGCCTCGGGGTTCTGTGAGTGGAACGGGCCACCCGAGAAACCGCCGCCCGACGGCAGGCGCACGGTGATCGGCACGGCGAGCCCCTGGCGGTAGTGCATCTTGCCCGCGACGTTGACCAGCTGGTCAAAGCCGCACGAGATGAAGTCGGAGAACTGCATCTCGCACACCGGGCGCATGCCGACGACGGCGGCACCGATCGCGGTGCCGATGATCCCCGACTCGGCCAGCGGCGTGTCCATCACCCTCTCGGAGCCGAACTCGTCGACGAAGCCGTCGGTCACCTTGAACGCGCCGCCGAACACCCCGATGTCCTCGCCCATCAAGAGCACCCGCTCATCGGCCCGCAGCTCGTCGCGCAGCGCGGCAGAGATTGCCTGTAGGTAAGTGAGTGTCGGCATCAGTGAAACCCGCTCCATGGCGCGTGGCCGTCGCTCAGCGGCTCGGCCTCGCCCTCGCAGAACACCCCGTCGGTCGCGCTGCCCGGATCGGGCATCGGCGAGCCCAGCGCCGCTTCGGCCGCCGTGTCGATCTCGGCCTTGATCTCAGACCGCAACGCGTCGACGTCGACGCCGGCCGAACGCAGTCGCTCCTCCTGGCGCTCGATCGGGTCGCGCTTGCGCCACTCCTCGACCTGCTCCTTGGGCACGTACTTCATGTCGTCGTGCGCGGCGTGGCCGTGCATCCGCATGGTCACGGCCTCGATCAGCGTCGGTCCGGCGCCGGCCAGCGCGCGCTCGCGGGCGGCCCGCGTGGCGTCGAACATGGCCTCGACGTCGTTGCCGTCAACCTTCACCCCGACGAACCCGTAGGCCGCG
>JAFAYP010000311.1 GCA_019240305.1 Solirubrobacterales bacterium | reverse complement strand
GCCGGCGAGCGCTCGAGCGCGCCACGAGCAGGGCGAGGAGATCAAGCGTCGGCCCGTCGGCCCACTGGAGGTCCTCGAACACGAGCACCAGGGGGGAATCGCCGGCCAGGCGGGTGATCACCCCGACCATCAGCTCGAGTAGCGCCGAGGGATCGCGCTCTGCCAGGGCGATCTCGGCCGAGCCGTCGGCGAGCTCGGGCACGAGCCGGCCGATCTCCGGCCGGGCGGCTCCGAGGACGTGGCTCAGCCGGCCCTCGGGCAGCTCGCCAACCAGCGCGCGCAACATCTCGACCAGCGGAGCGAACGGGATGCCTCCGCCGCCCAGCTCGACGCACCCGCCGATCAGCACCCGGGCGCTCTCCCGCCCGGCTCGTCCGATCAGCTCGTGAACCAGCCGCGATTTTCCGACCCCTGCCTCGCCGCCGACCAGCACGGTGGCCTGCTCGCCGGCCAGGACACGCTCGAGCGCCCCGGCCAACGATTCCAACTCCGCCTGGCGTCCCACCAGAACGGGGCTGACGAGACTCGCCGCCACGCTGGCCATCATCGCATGACGCTCCGGGAGGTACGTTCTCACTCATGATAACATTCGCGATACCGAGATCAACCGCTGCTCGAAAGGACGGTCCATGTCGCGCACTCCGAAGTCCCGCGCCCGCCGCCGGCGGGGGGGAATCATCTTGGTCGGCGCGGTGCTGGTCGAGGCCGCCGGGCTCTGGCTGCGGACACGCCGGATCGGGGGGAACGTGATCGTCCGCTGCCGAGATGGCCACCTGTTCACGACGCTCTGGATCCCGGCCGCGTCGGTGAAGTCTCTGCGGCTGGGTTGGTGGAGGGTTCAGCGCTGCCCGGTGGGCCGGCACTGGTCGCTGGTCACGCCGGTCAACCCGGACACGCTGACCGAGGACGAGCGCCGGTTCGCCCGCGAGCATCACGACGTGCCCGTCCCGTAGCGGTCCTCGGACCCGCGCTTGCTCGACGAGGCCGCATTCGGATAGGTTCCGCCCATGGCTGAGAAGACACTGAGCGTCGTCGAGGAGACGCCCCGAGCCAGCGCGATCATCCACGCCCCGCCGAAGGGCAAAATGGCCTTCAACGGAGATGGTCCCGACCGGCTGCTGTGCGGCAGTTGCTCCAATACGTTGGCCGAGGGGGTCAGCGACGGACAGCTGTTCGGGGTGTTCATCGAGTGCCCCGAGTGCGGGGCACTGAACGACGTGAACCCCTAGCTGGTTGCTCCGGGACGAGGAGGCCGCGACGGCCGTTGCCGCCGGCCTCGAGGCCGCGCTCGAGCTCCGTGCCCCCGGCCTCACCGCCACCACCCAGCTCGTGCGTTCGCTCGCGGCTCAGGTCAGCCGCGCACTGGAGCTCGACGAGCACGAGCAGGCGCGCGCCGAGCTGGCCGCGTGCGTACGCGATGTCGGCATGCTCGGTCTGCCCGACGCCGTGGTGCTGACGACCGAGCCGCTCGCCGCTGATGACTGGGCGCAGCTGAACCGCCACCCCGGGTTGGGCGCCGAGCTGCTCGCGACGATCCCGGAGACCCGGTCGCTCGCCGAGATCGTGCGTGCACACCACGAGCGCTGGGACGGAGAGGGCTATCCGGATGGCCTTCGCGGGGAGCTCATCCCCGTGCTCAGCCGGGTGATCGCCGTGTGCGACGCGTTCGTGGCGATCGCCAACGACCGGCCGCACCGCCGAGGGGTGGGCCGTGACGGCGCGCTCGAGTACCTCGCCCTCGGACGCGGTTCCCAATTCGACCCGCGCGTCGTCGACTCTCTCGTGACCGCGCTCACTAGCCGGCCGGCGAGAGCCGGATCGGCTCCGCCGAGCGCCGATGCGGGCCGTTCGAACGGACCGCCGCGCGGGGGCCACGGACGGTCGGCCCGACCGGCGGACGTGCAGCGCGCGCTTGCCGAGCTCGAAGTGATTCCTGCTTTCGGACCCGCCTGTGAGCGCGCCCTGACGGCGATCACGTCAGGCGGCGCGTCGGGCCGTAGCGAGCTGACGGCGGCGATCGAGTCAGACCTGGGCCTGACCGTCGTGGTGTTGCGCCGGGCGCAGGAGGTGCCCGGGCGCGATCCCGTGGCCAGCGTCGCCGACGCGGTGGCTGCCCTCACCGACGCGCAGATACGGACGGCGATCAGGCCGCTTCCGCGCGCGGCCTTTCCGTGGCAGACCCGGTTCGAGGCGCTGCTGCAACACAGCCGCGTTCATGCCCAGGCGGTGGCCAGGGCGACCGATCGCTTGTCGCACACGATCGAGCCGGACGACAGCGACGAGTTGCTGACCGCCGCCCTCCTGCACGACGTAGGCAAGCTCGTACTGGCTCGCGCTCGGCCGGCCTACGCTGCGCGCTCCGATGCCCGCGGTACACCAGAGGAGCGCCTGCGCGAGGAACGCCGCGCCTTCGGCGTCGACCACGCGAGTCTCGGCGGCCTGCTGCTCGAGCGCTGGGGCCTGCCCGAGAAGCTCATCGCGGCGACGACGGGACACCACAGCGGCCGATCGGGCATGACCGCGGCCGCGTTCGTTCAGCTGGCCGACATGGTGGCTCATCACGCGCATGGCGACGCGGTCGACCGCAAGGCGATGGTGCGTTTGGCCGGCGTCTGGGGCCTTCCGATGCGCGCCCTGCGCGATGCGCTGTTTGATCTGCCCCATGCCTCCGGCAGCCGGCGGCGGCGTGCCGAGCGCTCGCCGCTGTCTGCCCGCGAGACCGCGATCCTGAGGCATCTGGGAGAAGGGGCGCGGGCCACCGAGATCGCCCATGAGCTCCATCTCTCGGTGAGCACCGTGCGCTCTCACCTGCACAACATCTACGCGAAGCTCGGCGTGGCCGATCGCACCCAGGGCGTGCTGCTGGCCACCGAGCGAGGCTGGATCTGAGAGGGCCCGGCGGGGTTGCCATCCGGCCCCGCGCTCTGGGAGGATCGCCCGAGGCAGCAAAGGACCGGAGCGTTGGAACCCTCACTTGACCGACGTGGCTTCTTGGCCGGCGCAGCCGCGGCAGGCGCATCGCTTGGCTTCGGTGCGAGCGCCGGTGGGCTCGCCCGCGTCGCCGCGCGCACCGCGGGTCCACCGATCCGGGGACCGGTCATCCGGCGCGGCGCGGCGGGGTTCAGCCAGGCGGCACACGTGTACAACATGCGCTTCGACAACGTGCTGCCTACGCTGGTGGCCCGTCCACTCGACTCGGCCGACGTGCGCACCGCGGTCAAGTGGGGTGTTGCCCACGGCGTTCCGCTGCGGGCGCGCTCGGGCGGCCACAGCTATGCCGGCTACTCGACGCTGTCGGGCGGCATGGTGCTCGACCTGCGAAACCTGCACACGATCAGCATCGATCCCCACGCCGGCACCGCCACGATCGGCGCCGGCGCGCAGTTGATCGATGTGTATGCCGCGTTGGCCGCCAGCGGGCTGACGATCCCGGCCGGATCCTGCCCCTCGGTGGGGATCGCCGGTCATGCCCTCGGCGGCGGCATGGGCCTCGCGGGGCGCCGGTTCGGCCTCACCGCCGACAATCTCCTGAGCGCTCAGATCGTCACCGCTGACGGTCAGCTCTTGACCGTCAGCGCGCACGAGCATCCCGACCTGTACTGGGCGCTGCGCGGCGGCGGCGGGGGCAACTTCGGCGTGGTGACCCGGTTCACGTTCCGCGTGCACTCCGTGCCACGGACGGTCGCCTGGTTCGTGGTGCGCTGGCCTGCCTCGAGTGGCGCCGATGCGCTGGGGGCCTGGCAGACGTGGGCCCCGCACGCGCGTAATGAACTCACCTCGATCTTTCATCTGAACGGCGGCGGCTTCGATCCCGTGCGCGTCACCGGCCAGTACTTCGGTCCCGCCTCTGACCTCGGCAGCCTGCTCGCCCCGATCACCTCGGTGCCCGGTGCGGGTGTCAGCACCGGGAACCTCGGCTTCCTGCCCGCCCAGCTGATGTGGGCCGGCTGCTCGAGCCTGTCGCTAAGCGCCTGCCACACCGCCGGCACGCGACCGGGCGGCACGCTGCCGCGGGAGAGCTTCCAGGCCAAGTCCGACTACGTGTCCAAGCCGCTGCCGTCCAGCGCCCGCAATGCGCTCGTCGACGCCGCCCTGGCCCGCGCCCAGCTACCGGGATCGGGGGCGATCCTGTTCGATTCCTATGGCGGCGCAATCAACGACGTGGCGCCTGCAGCCACCGCGTTCGTGCACCGCAGGGTGCTGTTCTGCATCCAGTACCTCACCTACGACGGCGGCGGGAGCTGGCTCAGCGCCACCCACGCCCGGATGCGTCCGTACGTCACCGGCGGCGCCTACTTCAACTACACCGACCCGTCGCTGCCGAACTGGCAAACCGCCTACTACGGATCGAACTACCCGCGCCTCGAGTCGATCCGCCGCGCGGTCGACCCCCATCACTACTTCAACTTCCCGCAGGCGATCGGGCGCTGAGCCGCCGGTGGCGATCGGGGGCGAACGCGGGTCGTCGTGGCCAGCGGAATCGCCTCCTCGCCGGCGACCGATGGCCTGACCCGAGACACTGTGGTCGAGACTTCTAACGCCCCAAGGAGGCCTGATGCCCTCGCTCTTCACTCGGATCGTCAACCGCGAGATCCCCGCCCACATCGTTCGAGAGGACGACGAGTTCCTGGCGTTTCTCGACATCCGCCCGATCAGGGCGGGTCACAGCCTGGTCATCCCCAAGCAGGAGATCGACGATGTCTTCGATCTGCCGGACTCACTGTTGTCCGGGCTGCTCGTATTCGCCCGGCCGGTCGCCCACGCCATCCGCGAGGTAACCGGCGCCTCGCGGGTCGGGATCGCCGTGCTCGGGATCGAGGTGCCCCACGCCCACGTGCACCTCGTGCCGATCGACGAGATCGGCGATCTCGACTTCCGCAAGGCCCGGGCGGCCGACGACGCGGACCTCGCCGCGATGGGCGAGCGCATCCGCGCCGCTCTGGCCACATGAACTATTCTTGACCCAGGCGATGAAGCTCGCCTTGGACCGCGCCTCCTGGCGCTGATGGCTTCTACGGCTGGCCAAACCGGCTGATCCGCATCAGCGACCCACAAGGAGGTGAGCATCATCCGCGACAAACGCGAGCTGGGGGCGATCTTCGCGGGTGGAGTGGTCGGCGCGCTTCTGCGCGTTGCGCTGCTGCAAACGCACGCCGGGGCCGCCCCAGGATGGCCGTGGGTGACGTTTGCCGAGAACATCCTGGGAACGTTCCTGCTTGGATACTTCGCAACGCGCCTGCAGGAGCGCCTACCCCTTTCGGCCTACCGTCGCCCGCTGCTCGGCACCGGCTTCTGCGGAGCCTTCACGACCTTCTCGACGATGCAGCTCGAGCTCGTCACGATGCTCGACGCGCATCGGGATCTGCTCGCGCTCGCGTACGCCGCATCGAGCATCGTGGTCGGATACGCCAGCGTGCACCTGGCCACGCAGTACGTGAGACGGGCGAGGACGCTGATATGAGCGTGCCCGTCTGGATCGGCGTCGGATTGCTCGGCGGCGTTGGCGCGCTGCTGCGATTCTTCATCGACGGGGCGGTGGCGGCCCGAGTCGGGCGTGATCTCCCGCTCGGCACCTACGTGGTGAACCTGAGCGGCGCGGTGCTCCTCGGACTGCTGGTCGGGCTCGGGCTGGCCGGTGACCGGCTGCTGCTCGCGGGCACGGCCACAATCGGGTCCTACACCACCTTCTCCACCTGGATGCTCGAAAGCCAGCGCCTGGTGGAGGACGGCGAGTTCGTCGCGGCGGCCGGCAACGTGCTGCTCAGCCTCGTCGTGGGACTCGGCGCGCTCGCGCTCGGGCGTTTCATCGGAGGGCACCTGTGAACGAGGACTGCCTGAAGCTGACCACCTACTTCGGCGAGCGTCACCGAACCGACGGGCAGTTCGTCGCCGATGCCCTGCTCGACCTGTACGGGCAGCGGGAGGTCGAGGTCAGCGTGATGCTCCGCGGGGCGCAGGGCTTCGGACTGAAGCACCATCTGCGCACCGACCGCCAGCTGACCCTGTCAGAGGATCTTCCGCTGGTCTCGGTCGCGGTCGATAGCCGAGCGCGGATCGAGCGCCTGCTCGACGACGTGACCTCGATCAAGCGTCACGGCCTCATCACCCTCGAGCGGGCGAGGATGCTGACCGGCGACATCGGCGTCGTCTCGCTGCCCGAGGAGCTCCACGAGGCGACCAAGCTCACGGTCTACGTCGGGCGCCAGGAGCAGATCGCACGTTCTCCGGCGTATATCGCGGTGTGCGACCTGCTCCACCGCCGCGGTATCGCGGGGGCCTCGGTCCTGCTCGGGGTCGACGGGACCGCCCACGGGGTGCGGCAGCGAGCGCGCTTCTTCGCCCGCAACACCGAGGTGCCGATGATGATCATCGCCGTCGGCGCCGGCGAGCGGATCGCCCAGGTGCTGCCCGCGCTGGGGGGGCTGCTCGATCGCCCGCTGTTCACGCTCGAACGCGTGCGGGTGTGCAAGCAGGACGGTCAACTGGTGGCGCCGCCGACCCCGCTTCCCACGACCGACGAGCATGGGCTGGCCATGTGGCAGAAGCTCATGATCTACGCCTCCGAGCAGGCTCGCCATGAAGGCAGGCCACTGCACGTGGAGCTGGTGCGCCGGCTACGCGAGAGCGGGGCGAGCGGAGCGACCTGCCTGCGCGGCGTGTGGGGCTTTCACGGCGACCATCCGCCCCACGGCGACCGCCTGCTCCAGCTGCGCCGCCACGTTCCGGTCGTGACCATTCTCGTAGACACCCCCGAGCGGATCTCGCGGTCGTTCAAGCTCGTCGACGAGCTCACCGACCAGGCGGGACTCGTCACCAGCGAGATGGTGCCGGCGATGGCGTCGCTCAGCGATGGAGAGCGCCAGCACGGCGGTCTGCGCCTCGCCCGCCACCACTTCTGATCGGCGCCTAGTTGACCGAGGCGGCGTGCAGGCTCTGCGTCGGGCGATCCCGCTGATCCCACCACTGGTTCAGGACCGCCATCCCGCCGCCGATCACGCCTTCCTTGAACGCGCTCGTGTCGTTCACGTTCGGCAGCGGCTCGCTCGGCACATCGACCTCCAGGAAGTCGCACAGCGGCTCCCATCCAT
>JAFAYP010000284.1 GCA_019240305.1 Solirubrobacterales bacterium | reverse complement strand
ACGCTCAGCGACTCGCCCGCCGCCAGCGCGGACGCGGGCAGCGCAGCAACCGAAGCCGCCGTGACAGCGAGCACGATTAGCTTGGGTCGGCTTGACACTCGGTAGATACCTCCTTGAGAACGATGCCTCTGATCGGGAGCCTCCAGCCCTGACTCCCACCACGCCGGCCGTGTGCTCTGGGCGTCGAGCGGGACCCGGAAGTCCCGCGGGCGGCAATCCTACCTGCAAATCACCAATCCTGACTAGGCCTACACATCCATAAAAATGCTCGTATTCAGCGACCTGCACCGCGACGAGGAACTCGCGGAGCAGCTGGTCGAGCGCTCGCGCGAGGTCGACGTCGTGGTCGGTGCCGGCGACTACGCGACGATGCGCCGCGGCCTTGACGACATCATCGCGACACTGAGCGCGATCGACGCGCCGACCGTGCTGGTGCCTGGCAACGCCGAGACCGACACAGAGCTCTGGCAGGCATGCGCCGGGTGGCGCAGCGCCCAAGTGCTCCATGGGCAGGCCGCGCGGCTGGACGGCGCGGACATCTTCGGGCTCGGCGGCGCGGTGCCGCCGACGCCATTCCCGTGGAGCTATGACCTGAGCGAAGAGGCGACGGCGGCGAAGCTCGAGAGTTGCCCCCCGGGGGCCGTCCTCGTCGTGCACTCACCCCCGAAGGGCTACCTCGACGAGGCGCACGGCCGCCACCTTGGCAGCCGCGCGGTCCTCGCGGCGATCGAGAGCAAGCGCCCGGCCCTCGTGGTTTGCGGCCACATCCATCAGTGCTGGGGACGCGAGGCGGCGATCGGCACGACGCCCGTGGTCAACGTCGGCCCGGAGGGCCGGATCTTCGAGGTCTGAGGCTCCAGGGCGGCAGGGCCGGTGGGGACACGAGGTGCCGCCTCGCTGCCGCTGTGCACCAGTCGGGTGACCAGCAGGACCAGGGCGGGGACGGCCACCAGCGCGATCATGGCCAGAAACCACACCTGGCCGGCGTCGGTGCCCTCACCGAGGGCGTGGACCAGGCCGGCCAGCCAGGCCAGGGCGGTGAAGCGATGAAGCTTTCGCCACCGGACGGCGCCCATCCAACGACGTGCGTAGTAGGACAGACCAAGCAGCACGAGGCCCCACCCGCCGACAATTCCGAGCGAAGTCCAGAAGGTCTTGTAGCTGGACACGAACGGAAGCGCGATGTCGGCGATCGACGGGTGCAGGTACTGGTCGCCAAGCAGCGCGACCCCGTGCACGACGATCGCCACGATCGTGGCCAGGGCCAGCGTGTCGTGCCCGGCGCGCAGCTCGCTGGTCCTGCCTTTGAGCAGCTTGGTACTCATCAGCAGGCCGGCCGAGACGGCCAGGCTGGCCAGCACGAGGGCCGCGAACCCCGCGGCGCGACTCGTGATCCAGAAGAGATGAGGCGTCGGATCTGTCATGCCTCAAGGATCGGCGCGCTCCGCTAGACGCGCGTAGGGACCGGCTAGGAGCTTCGTAAGAGCGCTTGGAGCGCCGAAGCGAAAGGCTTCAGTGCCTGATGTATCCGGGACTCGCGCCCACGCGCACGCGTGCATCGCGGGCCGTTGCCGGCCGTGACTGGACCGGCGCGGTGGCGAAGGTGACACCGAACGCGCTGCCGCCGCCGCGCAGGACAGACGGGGCCGCCGTGCCGGCGGTGTCGCTGGACCCGCGCGCGACGATCAGGCTCTGGGACCCGGGGGTGAGAGTGATCTTGGTCCGGGCCCACTCGGTGCCGGAGATCGTGCCCACGGTCCCGTTGGTCGTGCTCACCTTGGCCGATTCGAAGACGACCGAGCCGAAGTTGGCCAGCGGAAGCGCCTGGCAGGTGTACTGGCCGATGCACTCCGACGGAGCCTCGACGATCCACTCGGCCGAGCTGACGTCGATCGCCTCGGTGTGGAGGGTCTTGCGGAACCAGTGGTGGGTGGTCAGGTTGTCGAGCTCGACCACCACGCGGGTGCCGGCCACGGTCACGCTGGCGTGGATCGCGTCGCCCGGCCGGACGGCCAGCGAGATGTTCTCGGTGGGGGCAGGAACAAGCTCAAACCAGGCGCTGGAGATCGGCCTGCCGCCCGCAGTGCAGTCGAGCTCGGTGCCGATCTGCTCGAGCGCATCCGAGGTCGGGCTGTAGCCACCCAGGCCGACCCACACCGATGAGTAGCTCGGCTGCCCGCTGCTGCAGGTGGCGATCGGCTGGATCCAGGTCGCCGACACGTGATGGAAGGACATGCCGGGCCGGTGCACCGCGTACCCGGCCCAGTTCGTGCTCTCGGTGCTGCTGGCAAGCGCCACCGGCGCCGCGATCAGTGTCGCGGCGAAGATCAGCACACCGGTGAGCCCCCATCGGACGCCCCTGTTCACATCCTTGTTGAGCACTGCTGGCAAGCTATTACCCCCTGGCGGCCTCCAGAATCGCTGCGGCGCGCCCCTGACAGTCGTACATCGTCACCGTCGTTCCGTTCGTAGTTAACGTGACGACCCGGCACACGCTTGCGGCGACGCTCATCGCGGACTGGCTGCCCGTTCGGGTGTCGCCCGGGAGCCCCCCGCGCTGGCTTGAGTCCACGATCACCCAACGCAGACGTCCGGCCGCGACCTCCTGGGCGAGCCAGGTGGCGCTCACCGAGCTCTCGCGGCCCGAAAAGCCGCCGAGACCAGCCACATTTGCTTTGGAAGACAGGATCGCCGCTGCGGCGCTGCTCTGACTCGACACCCCGATGGCCCCCCCACCGTGTTGCTCTGCATATCGTACCGCGGCCGTCAACGAGGTGCTATCGCCGCCGAAGCCGCCCGGACCGCCCGCGCGGCCGCCCCCGAACCCGCCGGCGAAGCCACCGGATTGGCCCGAGGGCGACGGGGCAAAGCCCGCGCCGGGCGCAGGACCGAAGCCGCCACCGCTAAAGCCGCCGCGGCCGGTGCGGCCGAACCCGCCGCCACCCGGGCTGCCCCCACCCGGACCTCCGGCCGAAGTGCTCGCCGAGCCGCCGGCCGGGAAGGTGCTGCTGGTGGCGTGACCGAGCGTCTCGGCCGCCCAGGTGGCCGGTGCGGCCAGGAGCGCCGCCATGACCACGGCAACCAGAACCGCCCTGACGCGCCCAGGGAGCCCGAACGCGAGGGCGATCGCGCACGCCCCCGCCACCGCGATCACCGGCGTGGCCCAAGAGAGCGCGCCGCCGAGCTCGCCCAGCACGACGAGCTCGGTGACCGCCCCGCCCGCGACGGCCAGCGGCGCGATCACCCGGGCGAGCCGGGCATCGCCGGCCACGCCGCCCAGCGAGCGGGGGACCATCAGCCCCACGCCGGCACCGAGGAGCGCGGCGGCGAACGGGGCGAGGAACGACACGTAGTAGGGGTGGAAGATCCCTCCGGCGTAGCTGAAGACAACGGCAGTGACGAGGAACGCGCCGCCGACGGCCATCAGCCAACCAGTGCGGACATCGCGCCGGCGCAACCGGGTCAGGACGAGGATGGCCAGGCCGGCCACGACCGCGAAGCCGAGCAGCCAACCGGCCTGATCGCCCAGCGCGGACTCGAGCAGACGGAACGGGCCGGTGGCGCCGCCGAACAGGTTGCCGCCGAAGCCGCCGCCACCACCGCCGAAACCGCCACCACCGCCGCCACCCGGCCCGCCGGTCTGGCCGGCCACCCGGCCGAGCCCGTTGTAGCCGAAGATCAGTGACCAGATGCTGTTGTCAGACGTACCCGAGATCCACGGCCGGTCGGCCGCCGGAGTCAGCGTGACCAGCAACGGCCACGCGCCCCCCACCGCGACGAGTGCGGCCCCGCCGGCCAGCAGCTGGCGCAGCGCGACCCACCGCGCGCGCCAGTTGTCACCCCAGCGGGTCCACATCCAGCCGAGCGCAATCCCGGGCACGACGAACAGGGCGACGCCCATCTTGGTCTCGAACCCGAGGCCCACGCATACCCCGCACCACACCAGCCACTTCGTGCGCCCGGTCTCGAGCGCGCGCACCGCGCACCACAGCGCCGCCACGCAGCACAGGATCAGCAGCTCGTCGGGGTTGTTGTGGCGCGCGATCGCCACCGTGATCGGCGTGAGCGCGAACGCGAGGCCCGCCGCGGCGCCGCCGGCGCGACCGAACATGCGCCGGGTCATGTCGTAGACGAGGCCCACGGCGAGAACACCCATCAGCGCCTCGGGCACGAGGATGCTGAGCGAATGGAAGCCGAATAGGCGGACCGAGAGCGCCTGGACCCAGAAGGCCAGCGGCGGCTTGTCGACGGTCATCAACCCGGTCTTGTCGAGCGAGGCGAACAGGAAGTCGTGCCAGCTCGTGCTCATCGAGCGCACGGCCGCGGCGTAATACGTGTTCGCCCAGCCGTTGACGCTCAGGTTCCACAGGTTGAGCACCGCGGTGAGCGCCAGGAGGCCGATCAGCTCGGGACGGGCAACCAGCCAGCGCAGGCGCTCTGAGCGGCGCCCGCGCGCGCCCAGCCGTGCGCGCGCCGGGGCCGGAAACGTGAGGGAGTCCCAGCTCATGGCTGGTCGGGCGCGCGGTGCGCTTCGGCAGCGACGCCCGCCGCGGCCATTGCCGCGAACACGGCCGCCGCCGCGGCCAGCAGGGCCCAGTGCAGGAAGGTCATGATCGGTCTCCTCGGGATCGGGTCGGGATCTGGTGGGTCGAAGAGGAGAATCGACCGGCGGCCGAAGCCACCCTGAAGACGTGCCTAAGAGACGCGTAGGAGTGGGTGGGCGGGGTCCAGGTCCTACAGTAGGCGCCACCGAGAACTCCGCGAGAAACGAGAAACCTGATGCCCAACAGCTTCGACGCCAAGGCGACGCTCACCGTGGGTGGGCGTCAGTACGAGATCTTCCGATTGGATGCGCTGCAGGCGTCCTACGACGTCGCTCGCCTGCCGTTCTCGCTCAAGATCCTGCTCGAGAATTTGCTGCGCTGCGAGGACGGGGAATCGATCCGCGCGCGGGACATCGAGGCTCTGGCCCGCTGGGACGCGGCCGCCGAGCCGGCCACCGAGATCTCGTTCACGCCCGCCCGCGTGATCATGCAGGACTTCACCGGGGTGCCGGCCGTGGTCGACCTGACCGCGATGCGGGACGCGATGGTCGCGATGGGCGGCGATCCGCGCAAGATCAACCCGCTGGCGCCCGCCGAGCTGGTCATCGACCACTCGGTGCAGGTCGACGTGTTCGGTACGCAGCTCGCCTTCGCCCGCAACGCCGAGCTCGAGTTCGAGCGCAACCGCGAGCGCTACGCGTTCCTGCGCTGGGGTCAGGGCGCGTTCGAGAACTTCAAGGTCGTCCCGCCCGACACCGGGATCGTGCACCAGGTCAACCTGGAGTACCTGGCGCGCGTGGTGTTCGTGAACGACGCCGGCCAGGCCTATCCCGACTCGCTCGTCGGGACCGACTCGCACACCACGATGATCAATGGCCTCGGCGTGCTCGGCTGGGGCGTGGGCGGGATCGAGGCCGAAGCGGCGATGCTGGGTCAGCCGATGTCGATGCTGATCCCCCAGGTGCTCGGCTTCAAGCTGACCGGCTCGCTTCAGGAGGGAGCCACCGCCACCGACCTCGTGCTCACGGTGACCGAGATGCTGCGCTCGCGCGGCGTGGTCGGGAAGTTCGTCGAGTTCTACGGCGAGGGCCTGGCCCGCCTGCCGCTCGCCGACCGGGCCACGATCGGCAACATGTCGCCCGAGTTCGGCTCGACCTGCGCGATCTTCCCGATCGACGAGGAGACGCTGCGCTACCTGGAGTTCTCCGGGCGCTCCCGCGAGCTGATCGAGCTGGTCGAGGCCTATGCCCGCGAGCAGGGGCTCTGGCACGACGCCGATTCCGAGGAGCCCACGTTCAGCGACACCCTGGAGCTCGATCTCGGGACCGTGGTGCCGAGCATCGCGGGGCCGAAGCGCCCCCAGGATCGCGTCTCGCTGACCGAGTCCAAGCCGGCCTTCCGGATGGCGCTCGAGGGCTACCTGCCCGAGGAGGACCGCGAGGACGAGGCGGTGGCCGAGAGCTTCCCGGCCTCCGATCCGGTCGCCACGCACGTCGGGAACGGCGAGGGCCACGAGCCGGCGGGCGGCACGGGCGGCGCCCAGGTGGCCGACCGTGAGACCACGCACGCGACCGTCACGCTGGCCGGTGGGACCGAGACCTTCCTGGATCACGGGCACGTCGTGATCGCCGCGATCACTTCGTGCACCAACACCTCCAACCCGTC
>JAFAYP010000633.1 GCA_019240305.1 Solirubrobacterales bacterium | reverse complement strand
GCCGCCTCGGGCCCGCTCGGACTCCTCACCCCCTGGACGTTCGTCTGCGTGGCCGCCTCGGTGGCCGCCTTTTACGCCTCGGCCAAGGGCCTGCAGGACGGCGACGCGGTCCCGGTGATCGCGGTCACCGGCACGGCAGCCAACGTGGCCGGCATCGTCGGCGGGTTCATCGTGTTCGGCGACCCGCTGCCGGCCAACCCCGTCTCGCTGGTCGTGCAGGTCTTCGCGTTCGTCCTGGTGATCGGCGCGGCGTGGCTGATGCCGGCGCCGGTCCGCGCGGCGTCCACGCCGGTCGCGGCCCCCGCCACCGCCTAACTGCTCGGTCACTGACCGGACGGGGTCTCACGGCCCCATGGACGCCGCCGAAGGCGGCCCATCATCGCATCGTCGAACCCCCGGGTGGGGGACCTTCCGATCTGCATAATTGCTCCGGCCTCGTTCGGCCGCTACGGTTGTACAAAACGGCGAACGAGTTGGAGGAACCGGGTATGGCGAGCACCGAGCAGGCAGTCGAGCAGAGCACGCTCCAGGAGCTGGCCAAGCGCCACCTGTGGATGCACTTCACGCGGATGTCGGCCTACGACCAGGCTGAGGTTCCGGTCATCGTCCGCGGCGAGGGCTGCTACGTGTGGGACGAGCACGGCAAGCGCTACCTGGATGGCCTCTCGGCTCTGTTCTGCGTGAACATCGGGCACGGCCGGGCCGACATCGCCCAGGCTGGCGCCGACCAGGCCAAGGACCTGGGGTTCTTCACCAACTGGTCCTACGCCCACCCGCCGGCAATCGAGCTGGCCGCGCGCATCGCCTCGCTCGCGCCGGGGGACCTGAACCGGGTGTTCTTCACCAGCGGCGGTTCGGAGGCGGTCGAGTCGGCCTACAAGCTGGCCCGCCAGTACCACAAGGTCACCGGCAAGCCGAACAAGACCAAGCTGATTGCGCGCGAGATCGCCTATCACGGCACCAGCCTGGGGGCGCTGTCGGCCACCGGGATCACCGGGCTGCGCACGCCATTCGAGCCGCTCACCCCGGGCGCCCACCACGTCCCGAACACCAACACCTACCGGATGCAGCCCGGCATCACCCCCGAGTACTTCGCCGAGTCGATCGCCGAGAAGATCGAGTTCGAGGGCCCCGACACGGTCGCGGCGGTGATCCTCGAGCCGGTGCAGAACGCCGGCGGGTGCTTCACGCCTCCGGAGGGCTACTTCCAGCGCGTCAGAGAGATCTGCGACGAGTACGACGTGCTGCTGATCTCCGACGAGGTGATCTGCGCCTGGGGCCGGCTCGGCGAATGGTTCGGCGCGATCAAGTACGACTACCTCCCCGACATGATCACCACGGCCAAGGGCCTGACCAGCGCGTACGCCCCGATGGGGGCCGTGATCGCCTCCGATCGGGTCGCCGAGCCGTTCATGACCGGGACCAACAGCTTCACTCACGGGTTCACGTTCGCCGGGCATCCGATCTGCTCGGCGGTGGCCATGGCCAACCTGGACGCGTTCGAGCGTGAGGGCGTGCTTCAGAACGTCCGCGCCAATGAGCCCCGGTTCCGCGCGATGCTCGAGTCGCTGCGTGAGCTCCCGATCGTGGGTGACGTCCGCGGCGCCGGGTACTTCCACGCGATCGAGCTGGTCAGGGACCAGGACACCAAGGAGACCTTTACCGAGGAGGAAGCCGAGACGCTGCTCCGCGGATTCCTGTCGGGCGAGCTCTACCGCCGCGGTCTGATCTGCCGCGCCGACGACCGCGGCGATCCGGTCATCCAGCTCTCGCCGCCGCTGATCGCGGGGCCGGAGCAGTTCGAGGAGATCGAGGACATCCTGCGGGGCGTGCTGAGCGAGGCCGGCGAGCGCATGCACGTACTGGGCGCCTAGGACCGCGGGGGGCGCGCGGATGCTGACCGTACGCGAGCTGCTGCGCGACCTCGACGTTCGCCTGCTGGCCGGCGAGCGAGGGTTGCAGCTGCCCGTGCGCTGGGTCCACATCTCCGAGCTGCTCGACCCCACCCCGTGGCTGTCGGGCGGCGAGCTGCTGCTGACCACCGGGATGCAGCTCCAGACGCCGGCGCAGGCCCGCGAGTTCGTCGGCCGGCTGGCCGATCACCA
>JAFAYP010000547.1 GCA_019240305.1 Solirubrobacterales bacterium | reverse complement strand
CGATCGCCGCCGCCAACGGCAGCACCGAGGTGGGCTCGCGGCCGATCGCCGCGGCCGTGGCCAGCGCCAGCACTGGCCGGATCCGCTTTCCTCCGGCCAGCAGCGAATAGCGCATCGCCTCCTCCAGACCAGCGGACTCGGGGTCGACCTCGAAGCGCAGCTGCGCCAGATAGTCCTCGATCACGGTCCGCAGGTGATCCGGGTAGGCAGCCCGCGGAGCCGGCCGCCCCGCGCCGTCCGGCGGCACCGGATCCTGCTCGCGGGTCAGGGACACTACGCGGTCGGCAGCGGCAGCTGACCGGGAAGGTCCGGCAGCGGCTCGAGGGCCGCCCGCATCCGCTGGTCGACTTGAGAGCTGGCCTCTCCGGCCAGCCGCGCGCATTCCTCGATGAGTGCGAGCGCATCACCCACCTCGAGCCCGGGGGCACGAAGCCGCTGCGCCGCCTCCTCGAGCCGGGCGCTCAGCTCGGTCAGGGCGTCGTTCACGCCGCAGAGGGTAGCGGTTCAAGCCCGGAGGCTAGAAGCGGAGGATCGCGCCAACCCCCTGTAGGGGCCCCAGATCGGGGTGGTGGCGGACCACCATCACCTCGGCCCCCTGGGCGAGCGCGGCCTCGATCGCCCCCTCTCGCATGTGCTCGAGCGTCTCCAGGGCGCCGCCGTCGGCCGGGCAGGCGCCGCTCGGCTGAAGCATCAGGAGGCCGCAACTCTGGCAGCGCGCCCCCTGCCGGTCGAAGCCCGGCTCGAGCAGCAGGACCCGCACCCGGCGCTCGTTGAGCGCCTCGAGGGTGTCCTCGGGGCCGCCCACGCCCCGGCCACCGCTGCCCACCCCGGCGGCCAGACGGTCGAGCGCTTCGCGCTCGCGCTCCTCCTCGTCCTTGAGCACGAGCTTGGCCAGCGCGCCGCGGATCGCCTCGTCGCCGGCGCTCGAGAGGTCGACCTCGACCCGGCCGGGGACCAGGCAGGCCTTGACCTCGGCGCTCAGAAACGCCTCCAGCCGCGGGACGATCTCTACCGGGCCGCCCACCGCCGCGCGGTCGAAGCGCTGCTCGCGCCAGCGCTGGTTGACGCCCTCGGCCACCCGGCGCAGGTGGTCGTCGGTGTCTTTCTCGACGCTCCGCTCGTAGCGCGCTTGCGACCATCCGCCCTGGTCGTGCTGGCCGTGCACGTACTCGTCGAAGTTCTGGTGCTCGGTGAGCTGGTCGACCGGACCGCCGAGGACCCGGCCGAGGCGGCGGCTGACCAGGGCGACCAGCCAACGGCGCTGCTGCAGGGCGCTGACCAGCGGCTCGACGAACGGCGAGCGACCGATCACCACACGCCCGGAGGTTGGCCGCGAGAGCTGGATCACCTCGAACAGGTCGTCCGCCCCGGAGCAGAACACGCCGAGTGCGCCGGCGCCCTGGAACGGCGGTTCCCGCGAGCTCAGATAGCTGTCCAGGCGCTGGAGGTCGGCCCGGAGCGTCACCAGCTCGTCGTGACTGAGGCCGTCCGACGCGTCGAGCTCGCGGGCCGCCTGGTCGATCAGGGAACGGATCTGGGCCGATCGCGCCGGCGGGGTTGCGAACCGCTCGGGGTCGAGGTCCAGGTACAGGCTGATCACCGGATGGCCGGTCCGGTGCTCGATGAGGCGTCTCGCCGGATCTGCTGCGACGCTGCTCACGTGTTTTCGCCTACCCCTCGACCTTCGCACCGAAAACCGGTGCGTCCTGATCGCGGGCGTGGTGCGTCCTGATGGCGGGCGTTTATCCCAGAGCGTCCAGGGCCTGGTTGACGAGCTCGTCGGCGCGGGCATTCTGGGCGCGCGGCACGCTGCGCACCCGCCAACCTTCGAAGCGGCCCAGCGAAGCCACGGCCTCGGCGTACAGCGGCTTCATCGCCGGGTGCTTGACCTTGTAGGCACCCGTCAGCTGACGAGCCACCAGCTCGGAGTCGTTGACGATCTCGACCTGCCTGGCCCCCAGGGCGTGTGCACGCTCGAGACCCCGCAGCAGGGCCCGGTACTCGGCCACATTGTTGGTGGCCGGCCCGATCGTCTCCGCGACCTCCTCGAGCACCTCGCCCTCAGGACTCGATACGACCACGCCGATCGCCGCCGGGCCAGGGTTGCCGCGCGCCCCGCCGTCGACGTGCAAGACGACTTTCACGTGAGCTGCCGGCTCCGCCGGCCTGTGGGCTGTCTCAATCCGTGGCCAGCTGAGGGAGCTCGCCTGCGACCCGGGGACGGCGGCGGTCGCGTAGCTCGCGGTTGCCTCCGCCGGACGAGCTGCGGCCCCGTCGCGCGCTCTTGCGGCGATCGACGATCACCTCGACGCCCGGATCGTCCGCGTAGTAGCTCTCGAGCTTCGGAAGCAGCTCGTCGGCCAGCTCCTCTGGTACGACGCAGTAGATCACGGAAAAAGAGGTTAGAGCCGGCCGCCCGGGTCCACCATCGAACCTTTGTCCAGCCCCCTCACGGGGCCTGGAGCGCTCCATGCTGGTCATATCCGGCGTTCGGCTCGCGCTCGCGCGGGCTCAGCTCGTCGAGCTCGTAGCCCTGGGCGGCCACCCGGACCACCGGATCGTCGTCGGACAGGTCGACCTCGTAGCGGTACCAGCACAGCTCCCAAGCCGCCACGATGTCCACCAGGCTCGAATGGTCCTCATTCGGGTGTATCGAGACGATGGGCGCCCCGAGTGAGCGGGCCACGCCGGCCACGGTACGACGGTGCTCGGAGTTGTTGAACACCTCGATGGCCGAGGCGATCTTCTGCCCGGCGCCCATCGGAACGGCGCGCACGTGGCGAGGCTCACGACCCGGCTCGCGCGTACGCCGGCGGGCCGGTCGCGGCGCGGGCGGGGGCGGGAGCTCCTCGGGCGGGGGCGCCGACGGGTCGTCGGCCCGGCGCTCCGGCGTGGGCTCGGATGCCGCTTCACGCGGGCGCCGCAAGCGGCTCAGCAGCGATCCGCGACGGCGTGCCGTGGTCTCGCCGGTGTCATAGGTCGGGACAGTGCCCTCCCGCACCCAGCCCTCGTGCAGCGCGCGCGGCTTGCACAGCTCGCACACCGCGCGGCGAGCCCCACCGTCCAGGTACACCTCGTGGCGCTCGCCCCGCAGCAGGGTTCGACCGCAGACGTCGCAGATCGTGTAGGCCGTCGAGGGCCGGATGTCCTTGGTGGCCACGCGGTGCGACTGTACAGAACGCGTCAGGCCTTCACCGCCTCCTTCTCCGCGCGCGCGGTCTCCACGACCTTGCCGGCGAGATGGCCGGGGACCTCCTCGTAGCGGAGGAACTCCATCGTGAACTCGCCCTGGCCGCCGGTGATCGAGCGCAGGTCGGGAGCGTAGGAGAGCATTTCGGCCATCGGGGCCTCGCATTTGACCTCGGTCATGCCGGCGCCCACGGGCTCCATTCCGAGCGGCCGGCCGCGCCGGGAGTTCAGATCGCCGATCACGTCGCCCACCGCATCCTCCGGGGCCGACACGGTGACCAGCATGATCGGCTCGAGCAGCACCGGCCCGGCCAGCTCCATGGCCTGCTTCATGGCCAGCGAGCCGGCCAGCTTGAAGGCCATCTCCGAGGAGTCGACCGTGTGGTAGGAGCCGTCGTAGAGCCGGACTCGCACGCCTTTGACCGGATAGCCGGCGACCACGCCCTCCTGCATGGCTTCGAGGACGCCCTTCTCGACCGCCGGGATGAATCCGTGGGGCACGACGCCGCCCTTGATCGCATCGACGAACTCGAACCCGGGGTGGCCGGGGTGGTATTCAAGCGGCTCGATCTCGATGTGCACATCGCCGAACTGGCCGCGTCCGCCGGTCTGCTTCTTGTGGCGGCCGTGCGCCTTGGCCGGCTTGCGAATCGTCTCCTGATACGGGACGTGCGGCGGGTTGAGGATGACCTCGGCCCCGAAGCGCGACTTCAGGCGCTCGACGATCACCTCGACGTGGACCTGTGAGAGGCCGGCGACGATCTGCTCGCCGGTCTGCTCGTCGCGGTGCAGGTCGATCGTCGGGTCCTCCTCCTGGAGGCGGCGCAGCGCGGTGAACACCTTCTCCTCGTCGCCCTTGCTCTTCGGCTCGACCGCGAACGCCATCACCGGCGCCGGCAGCTTGATCGAGGGCATGTTGATCGGCTCATCGCGGGCGGCCAGCCAATCTCCCGCCTTGGTCTCCTTGAGCTTGGCCACCGCGCCGATGTCGCCCGGTCCGAACTCGGTTGGGTGCTCGGTGTTCGAGCCCTCGAACGTGAGCAGCGTGCCGATCCGCTCCTTGGTGTGGCTGCGGGTGTTGAGCACCTGCGAGTCCTGCTTGACCGTTCCCTGGTAGACCCGGAACAGGTTGATGCGCCCGGCGAAGGGGTCGGCCCGGGTCTTGAACACGTAGGCGAACATCTCCTTGTCCTCGACCGGCTCGAGGGTGACCTCCCCCGCGTCCAGGCCGCCGTGCTTGACCGGCGAGGGCAGGTCGTCGACGATCGCGTCGAGCAGCCGGTTGGTGGCCAGGTTCCGGGAGGCCACGCCGCACGTGACCGGGAACATCGCGCCGTGGTTGGTGCCGTCCTTGAGCGCGGTGACGATCTCGTCGTGGGAGATCTCCTCGCCCTCCAGGTAGCGCTCCATCAGCGCGTCGGAGTTCTCGGCGACCTCGTCCATCAGCTTCTCGCGGTACTCCTGGGCCTGGTCGGCCAGCTCGTCCGGGATCGGGATCTCCTTGCAATTCTCGCGACCCGCGCCCTCGTACTCCCAGGCCTTCATGTCGACCAGGTCGATCACGCCGCGGATCTCGTGCTCGGAGCCGATCGGGATCTCGGTGGCCACGACGTGCTGGCCGAAGGCGGACTTCAGCGACTCGAGCGTGCGGAAGAAGTCGGCCCGCTCGCGGTCGAGCATGTTGACGAAGATCAGGCGGGCGAGGTCAAGCTCGGCGGCGCGCTGCCACAGCCGGTTGGCGTGGACCTCCACGCCCATGACCCCGTTGATCACGAACACCGCCGACTCGCACACCCGCAGGGCCCCGAGCGCGTCGGCGATGAAGCTCGAGTCCCCCGGGGTGTCGATCAGGTTGACCTTACGGTCCTGCCATTCGAAGCTCGACATGGCGGCCGTGATCGACATCTGGCGCGCTTTCTCGTCGGGATCGGTGTCGGACACCGTGGTCCCCTCGACGACCGAGCCCATCCGGTTGATCGTGCCGGCCTGGAACAGCAATGCCTCGTGCAGCGAGGTCTTGCCACTACCCCGGTGGCCGACGAGCGCCACGTTGCGGATGCGATCCGCGGGCTTGTGCATGCCGTGCTCCTCTCCTCGAGTGACCTGTGAACGCGACGATACCGTGAGCCGCCGGGCAGGGATGCCCGGCGCAACCGGCCCCATGGACGCTGCCGAAGGCAGCCCCAATCAGTCGAGCTCGCCCGCCAGCTTCCCGCGCAGCCGCAGCACCGCCTTGGTGTGCAGCTGGGAGACGCGCGACTCGGTGACGCCGAGGACCTCGCCGATCTCGCGCAGGGTCAGGTTCTCGTAGTAGTAGAGGGCCACGACGAGCTTCTCGCGCTCGGGGAGCGCGGCGATCGCGTCGGCGATCCGGTCGCGCAGCTCGGATTGGTCCATCAGCTGCTCGGGATCGGGGGCGCCGCGGTCAGGCAGCGTGTCCAGCAGAGAGATCGCGTCGCCGGTCGAGTCCGACACGCTCCACAGCTCGTCGAGGGCGACGATCGTCGAGTTGGAGATCTGCAGCAGCGCGTCCTGGAAATCCTCGACGCTGACGCTCAGCTCGGTGGCCATCTCCTCGTCAGTGGGCGCGCGCTGGAAGCGCGCCTCGAGCTTCATGTTGGCCCGCTCGATCTCGCGAGCCCGGGCGCGCACCGAGCGCGGCACCCAATCCAGCGTGCGCAGCTCGTCGATGATCGCGCCGCGGATCCGGGTGATCGCGTAGGTCTCGAACTTGATCTCCCGGCTCAGATCGAATCGCTCGATGGCCGAGATCAGCCCCCCCAGGCCGTAGGAGATCAGGTCCGATTCCTCGACGTGGGCGGGCAGGCCCGAGCTCATCCGCCCGGCTACGTACTTGACCAGCGGCGAGTAGGCGACGACCAGCCGCTCGCGCGCACGCTCATCGCCGGTCGCCTTGAACCGCCTCCACAGATCTTGTAGCTCGATCGCTTTGACGTTCGTGTCCAATATGCCCCAGACCTTATTAGGCCGCGCCTCATGCGCGGGGATGAGCGCGCGAATACGTGGACCTTAGACGGGCCGACTCGACCCGAGTGTAGACCTGAGTGGTCGAAATGGTCGCATGACCAAGGAGCTCCTGGATGGCCCGCAGGTCGGCGCCGCCGTCCAGTAGGTGGGTGGCGAAGGAGTGCCGGAGCGCATGCGGATGGGCCCGCGCCAGCCCCGGCGAGCGGGCCATCGCCCGGCTGGCCCAGCCGCCGAGCCGCCGGCGGATGTCCGAGGTGGAGAGGCGACGGCCCGACTTGGAGAGAAACAGCGCCGGGTCGCCGTCGGGCGTCTGCAGCAGCGGACGGGCGGCAGCGAGGTAGCGCTCGAGCGCGTGGCGGGCATGCTCACCGACCGGGACCAGGCGGGTCTTGCCGCCCTTGCCCTCGACGCGAACCGACTCGGCGTCGAAGTCGAGCGCTTCGACATCGAGCGTGACCAGCTCCTCCGCGCGCAGCCCGCACGCGTACGCCAGCTCGAACAGGGCCCGGTCACGCAGCTCGAGCGGCGTCCCGGCTGGGATCGAGTCGAGCAGCGCGGCGACCTCCCCGGCCTTGAGCACGTGCGGCAGGCGCTGCGGGCGCTTGGGCGAGCTCAGGAGCTCGGCCGGGTTGTCGGCTCGTGCGCCGGCCTGGATCTGCGTCCGGAACAGCCCACGCAGGGTGGCCAGCCGGCGGGCGATGGTCGCCGGGGCGATCCCGCGCTCGGACAGGCCGGCCGCGTAACGCCGCAGCGTGCGAACGTCCACCTGGCGTGGGTCGGCGCCGCGTTCGGCCGCCCAGGCCGCGAAGTGCCTCGCGTCGCCGACGTACGCCTCCCGGGTCTTCTCGGCCACCGCCCGGCGGCGCAGATCGTCTTCAAAGCCCGCCAGGGCGGCGTCCCAGGGAGAGGTTTGCGCCGAGGCCGGGATCATCGGTGGTCGCTCACGCAGGTACGGTCGCACCGAGAGGCGCCACTGGGGGATGCCTGCCAAGGACGCAGGATCCGACGTGTAGCAGAGCTACACGAGGATCCGAGGACGCAGTCAGGCGCCGCCAGGGGCGACTCGAATGCGAGCGTATGTGCGTGAGCGACCACGAGGCCACCGTATTCGCCGCCGGCGCGGTCAAGCCCTTCTGGCGGATGCGCTACTGGACGTCTACGAGCGTCCCGATCGGCGTGTACTGGTAGACGTCGTGGGCCTCCGAATACGGCATCTCGACACAGCCGAGGCTCTGGGCACTGCCATAGGAGCCGCGCAGGAAGCCGTGCAGGGCGTCTCCTCCGTTGAAGTAGCTCACCCACGGCACGCCTGGATCGCTGTAATGGCTGCCGTCCGGGTTGGTGCCGCTCATGGTGACCGACGGCGCGTGCTCGAACACCGCGAACACGCCCTGTGCGGTCGGAGCGGCCGGGATCCCGGTGTTGACCGCCCCGGAGACCACCGTCTTGCCGTCGTGCCACGTCGACTGACTCTCGGGGCTGCCCTCGCTGACCAGCACGATCGTGTAGCCGAAGGTGTTGCTGTGACCCTCCGCGGCAGCGGTGATCAGCGCCTTCCAGACCGCGGGCCCGGGGACTCCGTCAGCCGTCATGCCGTTGGTGTTCTCGAACGACATGATCGCGGCCTTGGTCATCTCGCCGAACGTGCCCGGCGCCCACATGTTGCGCAGCTGGCTCGGCGTGTTCGGGTAACGCCAGCTGTAGCTGCCGGCCGGCGCCTTGACCGCCGCCGCTTCCTGGGCAGCGATGCTCGGGCCGGGGCCGGAGCCCGAGTAGTGGAAGCGCAGCGGCAGGTAGCCGAGCACGGACAGCAGCTGCTGCAGGCGCGCGGTCGAGCCGGCCGGAACCTTCCAGGGCCCCCAGGTGGGATCTCCGACGGGCTTGGCGCCGACCAGGTTGACGCCCTTGGGCAGCCCGATCATGACGTTCGCCCCGAGCCCATAGCCGAACCCCTCGGGCCGGAACACGATCGTGCGGTCGTTGACCGTGTGCCAGGTTCCCTGGGTGATCGGGGTGACCGGCGGCATCGCGTTGCCCAGCACCTGCTTGACCGGCTTGGAGAAGGTCAGCGTGATCGGGGTGTCGGCCTTGATCGTCGAGCCGGGCGCCGGGGTGGCGAGCGCGCTGGTGGCGGCCCCGGCCGGGAACCAGCTCACGAGCGCCGCCTTGGACTTCTCCCACGAGCGGGGCGCGGCGGCGACCCAGATCGTCCCCGCCTGCGCGGTCCGGGCCAGCGTGACCTCGGACTGGGGCGCCGCCAGGTCCTGACGATGGAGGCTGCTCGGCGAGGAGCCGGCCGAGAACGTGGCCACAGGCTGTGCGAACTGCAGGCGCAGCGGCTGGCCGGAGGACACGGTCATGTAGTGGTTGAGGAGGTGGGCGCGGGGCGCGGTGAGGGTGAGCTCCAGGCGCTGGGTCTTGCCGGTCAGCCATGAGTTCCAGCCCGGCCGCCTGAGCACCACGTCGATCGTCAGGGTCTCGCCGGCGTTGATCCGCTTGCTCGGCCAGATCTGCTTACCCGACAGGTACACCGGCACCTGGTTGTTGGCCGGCCCGGTCACCGCACTCAGACTCTCGATCCTGGCCCCGCCGAGCGGCAGGGCCACCTTGGCGAGTGCGACCGGGTCCGCGGTAAGGCTGGGCTTGGAGGCCTTGAGCGCCACGCCGACGGCCACCGCCGCGGCGATCACGATTAGCACGAGGGCACCCGTGAAGTACGGCCACCGGCGGCGCCGCTCGACGCGTGGCGGCATCGGGGCAGTCCGCCCCGATCGGCGGCTCAGCCTCGCCGTGCCGCGTTCAGGGCGTAGGTAGGAAACTCGGGCCAGCGGTAATCACCCCTTCTCGTCACCCACATCGTACCGATCGCCTACCCCGTCACCGGGGCACGGAGCGGCGAAAGGGCGGAAATGCAACGAGCTTTTCATCGGTCCTGCACGAACTCGACCCTGCGCCCGGGCTCTCAGCCCGGGACGCGCTCAGCGGGTGATGGCGCCGAGTGACGCACTCGAGACGAGCTTGGCGTACTTGGCCAGCGCCGCCGTCGGCGACGGGCGCTCCGGCGGGCGGTACTGGCTGGCCCGGGCGGCGATCTCCTCGTCGGAGAGCTTCACGTCGAGGCGCCGGGCGTCGACATCGAGGGTGATCTCGTCTCCGTCACGCACGATCCCGATCGGGCCGCCTTTCACGGACTCCGGGGCGACGTGACCGGCCATCAGCCCCCGAGTGGCGCCCGAGAAGCGCCCGTCGGTGAGGAGCGCGACCTCCTCGCCGAGCCCCTCGCCGACCAGCGCCGCGGTGACCGCGAGCATCTCGCGCATCCCAGGCCCGCCGGCCGGCCCCTCGTTGCGGATCACGACCACGTCGCCGGCCTTGATGCCCTGCCGGCGCACCGCGGCCATCGCGTCCTCCTCGGACTCGAACACCCGCGCCGGGCCGGTTTGCTTGCGTCGCTCGTAGCCGGCCACCTTGACCACGCAGCCCTCGGGGGCGAGGTTGCCCTTCAGGATCACCAGCCCGCCGGTGTCCTTGAGCGGGTTTTTGAGCGGTCGCACGACCTCCTGGCCGTCCTGTTCGGTGGCCTCGTC
>JAFAYP010000518.1 GCA_019240305.1 Solirubrobacterales bacterium | reverse complement strand
CTCCGAGATCGACCGCGACAGCGTCGTCGTGGCGTTCAGGTGGGCGAACACCGAGGCCGGCGCGGGGTCGGTCAGGTCGTCGGCCGGTACGTAGATGGCCTGGATCGAGGTGACCGAACCCTGCTTGGTCGAGGTGATCCGCTCCTGCAGCTCGCCCATCTCGGACTCCAGTGTGGGCTGGTAGCCGACCTGGGAGGGCATCCGCCCGAGCAGGGCGGAGACCTCGGAGCCGGCCTGCACGAACCGGAAGATGTTGTCGATGAACAGCAGCACGTCCTGACCCTCCTCATCGCGGAAGTACTCCGCCATGGTCAGGCCGGACAGCGCGACCCGCATGCGCGCGCCGGGCGGCTCGTTCATCTGGCCGAACACCAGCATGGTCTTCTCGAGCACCCCGGATTCCTTCATCTCCAGCCACAGGTCGTTGCCCTCGCGCGAGCGCTCGCCGACGCCGCAGAAGGCCGACAGGCCCTCGTGCTCCTCGGCCAGGTTGCGGATCAGCTCCTGGATGATCACGGTCTTGCCCACCCCGGCGCCGCCGAACAGGCCGACCTTGCCGCCCTTGGCGTACGGCGCGAGCAGGTCGATGACCTTGATCCCGGTCTCGAACATCTCGGTGGTCGGGGTCAGCGCCTCGACGCTCGGCGCGTCGCGATGGATGGGCCAGCGCTCGACGTCGTCGGCCAGCTCCTCGCCCTGGTCGATCGGGTCGCCGAGGAGGTTGAAGATGCGCCCGAGGGTGATCTCGCCCACGGGCACCGTGATCGGTGCACCGGTGTCGATCACCTCGGTCCCGCGCGCGAGACCGTCGGTGGTGTCCATGGCCACGGCGCGGACGCGATCGTCGCCGAGGTGCTGTTGCACCTCGCAGACCAGCCAGCTCTCCTCGCCGGCCGCGACGTCGATCTCCTCTTCCTTCTTGGCCACCTCCGGCCGCTTCACGGCGATGGCGTGGTTGATCTCGGGCAGCTTCTCGGGGAACACAGCCTCGATCACCACACCCTGGATCTCCTCGATCCGGCCGGTGTTGCGCTTCTCGGGCTGGCCCTCTCCGGCTTCGCTGCGCTGTTCTTCTGCTACTGACATAGCTTCTCCAGTGTAGGTCTACCCGGACAGCCCTTCTGCTCCCGCCACCACTTCCAGGATCTCCTGCGTGATCTCGGCCTGACGGGCCCGGTTCATCTCCAGGGTGAGTGTCTGAATCAATTCGCCGGCGTTGTCGGAAGCGTTGCGCATCGCGGTCATCCGCGCGCCGTGCTCGGACGCGGTGGACTCCAGCAGCGCCCGGTAGATCGAGATCTCCACGTAATCCGGGACCAGGCGCTTGAGGATCTCCTCCGGATCGGGCTCGTACTCGACCAGCGCGCCGGGGCCCGAATCCCGCTCAGACGAGTCGTGATCATCGTCGGAGCCCTCGGATTCCTCCTCCTCCTCGAGCACCGTGGCCTGCTGGAGGGGAAGCAAAGTCTCGCGCCTGACCACCTGCGTGACCGGCGAGACGTAGCCGTTGTAGAAGATCTCGACTCGGTCCACCTCGCCGTCTATGTAGGCCGCCATCAGGCGCTCGGCGATGCTGCGCGCGTCAGCGTAGGAGGGGCGATCGGTGAACCCGGTGAAGCTCTCGGCCGGCTCGAGGCCGCGGAAGGTGAGCGAGGTGGCCGGGCGCCGGCCAGAGGCGAAGTACACCGGCGAGCGGCCCTCTGAATCGTGCTCGCGGCCTGCGGCCACCCCCGCGCGCACGACGTTCGAGTTGAACGCGCCGGCCAGGCCGCGGTCGCCGGCGATCAGCAATAGGCCGACCTTCGAGACCTGGTCGTGCTCCTCGAGGATCGGCAGGCGCGGCACTTTGCCGGCCGCTTCGGCCGCCTGCCGCGTCATCCGCCGGATCGCGTTGGCGTAGGGGCGTAGGGCCTCGATCCGCTGCTCGGCGCGGCGCAGGCGCGCAGCGGCCACCATCTCCATGGCGCGGGTGATCTTCTGGATGTTCTTGACCGCGCCGATGCGGTTGCGAACGTCGCGCTGGGACTGTGGCATGGGTCGGGCTCAGGGCGCGACGGCTCACGCCGCCTTCGCCTGATCCTCCTGTTCGCCACCCTGATCGCGCTTCTCCTCATCGCTCGAGCGATCCCGGGATCGATCATCGCCGTCCTCGTCGAGCGGGTGTCCCTCCTCGTCGAGGTCGTAGCCGAAGTCATCGGCGAAGCTCGAAACGGCCGACTCGACGCCCTTCTGGGTCTCGTCGCTCCAGTCGCCGTCCGCGATCTTGCCCAGCAACTCGCCCTCGTTGCCCCGCATGTACTCGGTGAGGTCGGCCAGAAACCGATCGACCTTGTCGACCACGATCCGGTCCAGATACCCGTTGGTGGCCGCGTAGACCTGGATCACCTGGTCCTCGACCGGCATCGGGTGGCGCTCGGCCTGGTTCAGCGTCTTGACCAGCCGCTCACCGCGGGCCAGCGTCCGCTGCGTCTCGGGGTCGAGCTCGGATCCGAACTGGGCGAACGCCTCGAGCTCGCGGTACTGCGAGAGCTCGAGCTTCAGCCGACCGGCCACCCTGCGCATCGGGGTGATCTGGGCGTTGCCGCCCACCCGCGAGACCGAGATGCCGACGTTGATGGCCGGGCGCACGCCCGAGTTGAACAGCCCGGGCTCGAGGTAGATCTGGCCGTCGGTGATCGAGATCACGTTGGTCGGCACGTAGGCCGACACGTCGCCGGCCTGGGTCTCGATCACCGGCAGCGCGGTCAGCGAGCCGGCCCCAAGATCGTCGTTGAGCTTGACCGCGCGCTCGAGCAGCCGCGAGTGCAGGTAGAAGACGTCGCCGGGATAGGCCTCGCGGCCGGGCGGCCGGCGCAGGAGCAGCGACATCTGGCGGTAGGCCACCGCGTGCTTGGACAAATC
>JAFAYP010000317.1 GCA_019240305.1 Solirubrobacterales bacterium | reverse complement strand
CGGCACGAACTCTGCCGAGGGCCACAACTGGCTGATGCAGGCCGACGATCCCGAGTACAGCGAGTCGCAAGCGGGTGAGTACCAGCGCAGCTACGACACCGAGGAGGACGTCCTGGGCCACCAGCGCTCGGGCTTCCTGTGGACCGCCATCGAGTCCGCCGGCAACACGGCCAGGAACTACGGCGAGTTCGAGTACATGGAGGGCAAGCCGTCCGGTACATGGCAGCAGTACTACTGCGCGGCCAGAAGTGTCCAGAACGGCGGTGATCCCTCCCAGCTGACCGCCCCGGATCTGAAGGGCGACTACGGCTCGGCGATTCCGTCGCTGAACGCGATCGCCGACCCGCAGTCGCCGCCGTTCGACCTCTCGATCCCCGACATCTACCGCTACGAGATCTGGAAGCAGGACTTCGAGCAGAACGGTCCCGCGAACTTCAACATGATCTGGTTCTCCAGCGACCACACCGGCGGGCCGACGGACGCAGAGGCCGGGGTGGCCGACAACGATCTCGCCACGGGTGAGATGGTCGACACGATCTCGCACAGCAAGTACTGGAAGAACTCAGTGATCTTCGTCTTCGAGGACGACAGCCAGGACGGCGCCGATCATGTCGACGGCCACCGCGCTCCTGTCCAGGTCATCAGCCCCTGGGCCCAGCACGGCAAGGTGATCAACACGTACTACTCGCAGATCTCGGCGGTCCGGACGATCGAGCAGATCCTCGGCGCCCAGCCGCTGAACGAGAAGGTGGCGGCGGCCACGCCGATGTACGCCGCGTTCACCTCCAGGCCCAACTACGCGCCCTTCAACGCGGTGCCGAACCAGGTCCCGCTCACGGAGGGCATCTTCACCCCGCCGGCCTGTGGTTTGGACACCCTGGGCAATACCGGCGCCGCGGCGAACGCGCTGAACCAGGCGGAGGCTCAGAAGACCGCTGTGCCCGCGAACGAGCAGGCGACCGCCGCTGCCTGGAAGACGTGGATCGCCGGCCAGCACACCACCGGCAACGGCGCGATCCCCGATTACGCGAACCCGGAGCAGATGAACCGGTACACGTGGTACCAGGCGCACGATTGGACGGTCCCCTACCCGGGTGACTCGAAGATCTACGCCCCCGCGGGTGTTCCGGGTGGCACCATCCCAAGCCCTGAGCAGTGATGGGCCTGCGGATAACCGCTGAACAGCATCGCAAGCTGACGGCCCGCCGGAGGAGATCCGGCGGGCCGCTCCCGATTCTGTGCATTTCACCCGCTTCAGCCGTGCCCGCATGCCAGTAGCCAACTCGGCAAACGGACGAGCTTCGATTTCAGAGGCCGAGACGGTCCGGATGCCGCACGCACCGTCCGAACATCGGATGCGTGAACCGCTTGCCGTCAGGGCCCGCGGGATCAGGAAGTTCTTTGGCGAGGTCGTCGCCCTTGACGGTGTCGACCTCGACATCGCAGAGGGCCAGGTGCACGGTCTGATCGGACCGAACGGGGCGGGGAAGACGACGCTGCTGGGCCTGCTCCTCGGCCTGGCCCAGGCCGACGACGGCGACTTGGAGATTCTCGGCAGCCCGGTGCGAAGGGCGCTCGCCCTCCCCCACGGGGTTGCCGGGTTCGTGGATGGACCAGGTTTGTATCCGTCGCTGACCGCCCGCCAGAACCTCGCCGAGCTGGCTCGCTTGCGGGGCGACGGCGCTGACGGCATCGGCGACGTTCTGGCGCAGGTCGGCCTCAGCGACGTCGCAGACGACCGCGTTCGCGGCTTTTCTCTCGGGATGCGACAGCGTCTCGGGCTGGCCGCCGCGCTGCTCACGAAGCCCCGGCTGCTGGTGCTCGACGAACCTGCAAACGGCCTGGATCCTGCCGGCACGCGTCATGTTCACCGTGTGCTGACCGAGCTGGCGACAGGTGGCGTCTCGATCGTCCTCTCGAGTCACCGGATGGATGATCTGGCCACGCTGTGCAGCGAGGTGACCATCCTCGCCACCGGGCGGGTGGTCTTCTCCGGCCCGGTCAGCCAGCTCGCCGCCGACAGCGGCGAGCTGGACTACCGGCTGCGTACCTCCGACCCCGCCACGGCCCGGCAAGTTGCGGCCGAAACCCCGGAGCTGCGCGTTCTGCCGGGCGAGAACCTGCTCGACCGCCGCGACGCCGAGGTCCTTGTTGTCCGCGCTGCGGTGCCGGCCTTGGACGACCTGATCACTCGCCTGGTCGGCGCCGGCGTGGGCGTACGCGAGTTGGCGCCTGTTGTGGCGCCGCTCGAGGCCGCCTTCCTGGACCTGACCGCGGCGGCGAACGGACCGAGCGCGGAGGAGGATCTGTGACCGCCACCGCCGTCACGCTGCCGATGGCCGGCGCGCACCCGACGCCGGTTCGGCGCGGCTATCGCTTCGAGTTGATCAAGCTGCTGGCCCAGTGGCCGATCCGCTTGGCGCTCCTGGGCTGCTGGCTTGCCCCTGCGTTGCTCGTGGCTGCCATCAGTGAACAGAGCTCGCTCCCATCGGACACGCTCTTCGGCCGCTATATGAGTCAGACCGGCTGGGCGGGACCGTTGGTGGTCCTGGCGTTCTCCTGCAGCTGGGTACTGCCGCTGCTGACCTCCCTGGTCGCCGGCGACATCTTCGCGCGGGAGGACCGGCTCGGAACGTGGCGACACCTGCTGGTTGCTGTGCGGTCACCGCAACGCATCTTCGCGGCAAAGGTGCTGGCGAGCCTCACCGTCATCATGCTGCTCGTGGCCGGCCTGGCCGTCTCGGGCGTTCTCGGCGGGCTGGCAGCGGTCGGTAACCGGCCACTGGTGGGCCTGGACGGCCAACTGCTCGCTCCGGGGCAGGCCGCCGGCGCGGTGCTGCTCGCCTGGGCGAGCGCGCTGGCGCCGACGTTGGCGTTCGCGGCGGTCGGTCTGCTTGGGTCGGTGGCGCTCGGTCGTTCTCCCATGGGGCTGGTGATCCCGGCGCTGCTCGCCTTGCTCCTGCAGATCGCGCAGCTGCTGCCGCTGCCCGTCGCCGTCCGCGTCGCCCTCCCGAGCTACGCCTTCATCGCGTGGCGCGGGCTATTCACCGACCCGGCCCAGGCCGCGCCTCTCATCGTGGGCGTGGCTGTCAGCCTCGTCTTGGCGCTGACCGCCTCCACACTCGCCTACCGGCTGTTCATGCGCCGCGACTTCACCGACGTGGCGTACGACGGCACCGGCCGCCGTGCTCTCCTGCGAGCCGTGCTGCCGTTGGTCGCCCTGCTTGCCGCCACCGTCGGGGTAATCGCCGGTGTGACGTCAGCCTCCGCCTCAGGGATTGACCAAGCCAAGTTGGATCGCTCCCTCGCGGCATCATTTGCCCATCTGTACCGCATGCAGACCGGAGAG
>JAFAYP010000233.1 GCA_019240305.1 Solirubrobacterales bacterium | reverse complement strand
GTCACCGACCGCATCGAGGACTCCGTCGACTACGCCCAGGTGTGCGAGATGGCCAACCTGGTGGCCCAGCAGCGCTCCTACAAGACGCTCGAGCGGCTGTGCGCCGCGATCGCCGATCGCTTGCTCGAGCGCTACGACGTCGGCGCGGTATGGGTCAAGGCGGCCAAGCCCGAGCCGCCCATGGCGCTGCCGGTGAGCGAGGTGTCGGTCGAGGTGTGGCGCGAGGCCGAGTGACGGGCGAGGCCAAGTGACGTGACGCCGGGCTATCTGGGCCTGGGGTCGAACGTCGGCGACCGGCGCGAGCAGCTGCTCGCCGCCGTGCAGGAGCTGCCGAAGCACGGGGTCGAGGTGGTTGCCTCCTCGTCGGTGTACGAAACGGAGCCGGTCGGGCTCGTGCTCGACCAGCGCGACTTCTATAACGCCTGCCTGCGGGTGGACACCGCCCACGGCCCGGTGGAGCTGCTCCACGCCTGCAAGGCGGTGGAGCGCACGCTGGGGCGAGAGCCGGGCGGGCGGAGACACGGGCCGCGGCCAATCGACGTCGACGTGCTGCTGCTCGGCGACGTGCGCTTTGAGTCCGAGCGGCTGACGCTGCCCCACCCGGAGGTGATCTCCCGGCGGTTCGTGCTGGTGCCACTGCTCGAGCTCGACGCTGATTTGACGTTGCCAGACGGGACACCCCTGGCCGACGCCCTACAGCGCCTGGGCCCTGGCCAGGACGTGCAACGGATCGGAGCGCCACTGCTCTAAGCGGGGCGTGCGATGCCGGTCGGGGCGCCCTTGAGCGAAGCTCGCGGGCGCCCCGAGCGGCAGGTACGCTCCCGCCGATGCTCCTGGTTGTCGACGTCGGTAACACCCAAACCCACTTCGGCCTGTTCCCGGACGGCGGGACGGAGGTCTCCGAGCACTGGCGGTTCGCCACCGTGCGCGAGTCGACCAGCGACGAGCTCGGATCGAGGCTGTCGAACCTGCTCGAGCTCCGCGGCCTGTCGTTCGCCGACATCGACGAATCGATCGTCTCCTCGACCGTGCCCCAGCTCTCCGAGCAGTGGAAGCAGATGGCGCGGCGCTACCTGGGCCACGAGATGCTGGTGGTGGGGCCGTCGATCCGCACCGGGATGCCGATCCGCTACGACAACCCGCATGAGGTGGGGGCCGACCGGCTGGCCAATGCGGTGGCCGCGTACGACAAGGTCCGCGCCACGTGCGTGGTCGTCGACTTCGGCACCGCCATCACCTACGACATCGTGTCGTCGGCCGGCGAGTACCTGGGCGGCATCATCACCCCCGGGGCGGAGATATCGATCGATGCGCTGTATGACCGGGCGGCCAAGCTGCCGAAGGTCGAGCTGGCCGAGCCGCGTGCGCTGATCGGAAAGTCGACGGTCGACGCGATCCGGAGCGGGATTGTCTACGGCTTCGCAGGTCAGGTTGAGGGGATCGTGCGCCGGCTGCGCCACGAGCTCGGCCCGGCCACGTGCGTGATCGCCACGGGCGGCCTGGCTCGCGTGCTCGTGCCGTTCATCCG
The DNA here is from genome assembly GCA_019240305.1 of Solirubrobacterales bacterium. Taxonomy (GTDB): domain Bacteria; phylum Actinomycetota; class Thermoleophilia; order Solirubrobacterales; family Solirubrobacteraceae; genus Palsa-465. The sequence continues at coordinate 4,898 of JAFAYP010000233.1, read as the reverse complement.
CGAGACGATCGACGAGGTCGACGATCTGCTCACGCTGACCGGGCTGCGGCTGATCTGGGAGCGGAATCGCGATCCCGATCCAGAGCGGCCAGGGGAATCGGCACGTCCGGCGTCCGCGCCACCGTCGCGGCCAGGATGAGAAACGTGATCCGCCGGCGCTCGTCGGGGTGCTCGGCCGCGTACGCCTCGTAGTCGTCGAGCAGCCCGCGGATGGCCGCGAACACCGGGGCGTCGTCGACCTCGTCGGGCACGTCGCAGGCCAGACGGGCCAATGCGAGCATCTCGGTGGGATCGACGCCGCGCATCGAGCCCATCGCGCTGAACAGCAGGAAATAGGCGACCCGGTCGAGCAGCAGGTGCGGGGCCTTCTCGCGCTCGCCGATCGCCGGCCCGGCCGGTCGGAGTGGCTCGCCGGCGGCGAGGCGCAGCGACTGCTCGGCCGCGATCGAGCGGATCTGGTCGGCCGAGAGCCCGAGCTGGAGCGCCCAGCGCATCTGGAATGCGGCCGAGATGAACGTGTTGCCGTAGGGCGCGTCCGAGGCGAACACGATCTGCCCGGGCGGAACCAGCGAGAACAGCGTCTCGAAGTCGGTGGGAATCCACCAGGCGGTGTCAAACAGGAGGTTGGGCAGATCCCCGGCCACGCGCCAGATCCACGAGAGGTCGCAGATGCCGGCATGGGCGAGGATGAGCCGGGCGTCGGGAAACTCCTCGGCCAGCTGGACGGCGTGCAGCCCCAGCGCGGGAATCCCCCGGCCGGCGTGGATCAGCACGGGGAGGGAGCGCTCGTGGGCCGCGGCGATCACCGGCTTGACGCCCGGGTGGTCGAGCGTGAACTGCTCGGCGCGCGGGTGCAGCTTGATCCCACGGGCGCCCTTGGCCAGGCTGCGCTCGGCCTCGCGCAGCGGATCGTCGTGCGGGTCCACGCGACAGAACGGGACGAGCAGGCCGTCGGGGGCGTCGCGGGCCGCCTCGATCACGGCGTCGTTCGCCGCGGAGTAGCCGTCTGGCTCGTGGAACGGGAACGTGAACGCTCCGCGCGCGCCGGCGACTCGCAGCGAGCTCACGAGCTCCTCCGGCGTCTGCTTCATGCCGTCCGGGTCGTTCTGGCCGAGGTGGGTGTGGGCGTCGAACAGCTCGAGGTCCGGAACCTGCTCGAAGACGACCTCAGCCCATGGGCGCAGCGCTTCGAACAGATTCATACCGACCATGCATACCATGAAACGGCATGTCCCGGTCCCTCACCGACCCCTGGCGCCTCGGCAGCGTGTCGATTCCCAACCGGGTGGTCCTGGCGCCGCTGGCCGGGATCGGCAACTGGTTCGTGCGCCTGCAGGCCAAGCGCCACGGCGCCGGCCTGGTGGTCTCCGAGATGGTCTCGAGCTTCGCGGTGCACTACCGCAACGAGCGTACCTGCCGCGAGCTGCTGCGCATCCATCCGCAGGAGCACCCGGTCTCGGTGCAGCTGTTCGGCAACGATCCCGGCGTGATGGCCTCGGCCGCCGAGCAGGTGGCCGCCGCGGGCGCCGATCTGATCGACATCAACATGGGCTGTCCGGTGCCCAAGGTGTGCAAGACCGGGGCGGGCGCGGCGTTGCTCGAGGATCCCGCCCGGGCCGTCGCGGTGGCGCGGGCGGCGGCGCGAGGCAGCGGACTGCCGGTGACGGTCAAGCTGCGCTCGGGCCAGCGCCCGGGCGACCTAAGCGGCCTGGAGGTGGCCCGGCGGCTGGTGTTCGACGGTGGCGTGGCCGGCATCGGGATTCATCCTCGCCATGCCTCGCAGCGTCACAAGGGCAGGCCGGACTACGAGCTGGCGCGCGGGCTGGTGGAGGAGCTTCCGGTGCCGGTGCTGATCTCGGGCGGTCTCCACAGCGCCGAGCAGGTGCGCACCGCGTTCGAGCAGACCGGCGCGGCGGCCGTGCTCCTGGCCCGTGGCTCGCTCGGCAATCCGTGGCTGTTCGAGCAGGTGCTGGGCCGCCGGCGAGCCGAGCCTGATCGCGAGGAGATCCTTTCGGAGCTCGCCTGGGTCATGGGCTGTGCGGTCGAGCACCTGGGGGAGGACCGCGCGACGCGCTACCTACGCAAGTTCTATCCCTGGTACGTGGAGCGGCTCGGGGCCGGCCGGGCGTTGCAGGCCGCCCTGCAGACCGCGCCGACGCTAGATGCGGCGCGGGAGCTGCTGCACGGAGAACTCTCCCCAGAACCGGCGCACGAGGGGTCTATACTCATCCGCCCACGCAGCCGCGCTGCGTAGGAAATCCCCGCTTAGCAGGCGGGTTTTTTCTCGTCCGAACCGCCGGAATGCTCCGGCGGCGCTCATCGAATACAGGTCTGCACACCATGCCTAAGGACGTCATCATCACTCCCGAAGGGCTCGCCAATCTGAAGGCGGAGCTCGACCACCTCACCACCACGCGCCGGCGCGAGGTCGCCGCCCGCATCAAGGAGGCGCGCGAGTTCGGCGACATCTCGGAGAACGCCGAGTACGACGACGCCAAGAACGAGCAGGCGATGCTCGAGGCGCGGATCGCCTCCCTGGAAGACAAGCTTCGCTCGGCCACGGTGGTCGACCAGTCCGACCTCGGGACCGACCAGGTCCGGGTCGGGTCCGTGGTCCACGTCAAGGACGACGGCGGCAAGTCGGTCAGGTACACGATCGTCGGCTCGGCCGAGGCCAGTCCCGGCGAGGGCAAGCTGTCCAATGAGTCGCCGGTTGGCAAGGCGCTCCTCGGCCGCAAGCGCGGTGAAGAGGTCGTGCTCGCCACGCCCAGGGGCGAGCGGCGGCTGAAGATCACCAAGATCGACGTCGAATCGAAGTAGGGTGGTGCCGTGGCCGATCGGGCCGACGGCGCAGACGATCTGCTCGAGGCGCGACGGCGCAAGCTCGAGTCGCTGCGCGCTGCCGGCATCGAGCCGTTTCCACACGACTTCGATGGGGTGGAGCCGATCGGTGTCGTGCGCTCGGCCCATGCCGGTCTGTCGACCGGCGAGGAGACGTCGGATCGCCACCGCGTGGCGGGGCGGCTGGCCGCCCGCCGCGGTCAGGGGAAGATGGCGTTCCTCGACCTGGTCGACCGCTCGGGACGGATCCAGCTGCAGGCCCGCGTCGACGAGCTCGGGCCCGAGGGAATGGACCGGCTGGTCGGGCTCGACCTGGGGGACCTGCTCGGCATCGACGGCGTCGCGTTCATGTCCCGGCGCGGCGAGCTCACGCTCCGGGTGGAGTCGTTCGCGCTGCTGGCCAAGTCGCTGCGGCCCCCGCCCGAGAAGCACCACGGGCTGACCGACGTCGAGACTCGCTTCCGCCGGCGAGAGCTCGACCTGATCGCCAACGAGGAGGCCCGCGAGCTGTTCGTCGTGCGCGCCCGCGTGATCACCGCGGTGCGGCGGTTCCTCGACGGCGAGGGGTTCATCGAGGTCGAAACGCCCGTTTTGCAGCCTCTTTATGGAGGTGCCGCCGCCCGGCCATTCACCACGCACCACAACGCGCTGAACCGCGAGTTCTTCCTGCGCATCGCCACCGAGCTGTATCTGAAGCGGCTGATCGTGGGTGGGCTGGAGCGCGTGTACGAGCTCGGCAAGGACTTTCGCAACGAGGGCGTCGACTCGACCCACAACCCCGAGTTCACGATGCTCGAGTTCTACGAGGCCTACGCGGACTACGAGGACGTTGCCGCGCGCTGCGAGCGGCTGGTCGCGTTCGTGGCCTCGGAGGTCGGCTACGAGGGCGAGGTCGACCTCTCGCCGCCGTGGCGGCGCGAGACGCTGCCGGACGCGATCCGGGCCCGCACGGGCATCGACATCATGGAGGCGTCCGATCGTGAGTCGCTCGCCCAGGCCATGCGGGCTCGCGGGCTGGCCGTCCCCGAGGACGAGGGCTGGCCGAAGCTGGTCGACGAGCTGGTCACCAAGCACGTCGAGCCGACTCTCGTCGAGCCGACGTTCTTGATGGATTACCCGGTGGCGCTGTCCCCGTTCGCCAAGCGCCACCGTTCGGTGCCCGGGCTGGTCGAGCGCTTCGAGGCCTACGTCGGGGGGATGGAGATCGCCAATGCGTTCACGGAGCTGAACGATCCGGACGAGCAGCGCCGGCGCTTCGAGGAGCAGCGGGCACTGGCCGGCGCCGGGGACGTGGAGGCCCAGCCCTACGACGAGGCTTTCGTGGAGGCCCTCGAACAGGGGATGCCGCCGACCGGCGGGATCGGGATCGGCATCGACCGGCTCGTGATGGTGCTCACCGGCCGACGCTCGATCCGGGAGGTCGTGCTGTTCCCGGCGATGCGGGATTAGGCGGCGGTCTGGGGGCCGTGCGGCCTTCCGCCGTCCTGCCGCCGCGGCCTCTCGCCCGCGGCCCGTGCATAACACGCCACGCCGCGCCGCCCCCGCGATGCGTGACGGATTAAGCCGCGTTTTCCATGCTTAACGCGTCACCCGTCGAGGAGTCCGGCTCGCGAGACGTGTTATGCACCGCGTATGAGGATCGGGATCGTGGTGTTCGAGCAGGTCGATCTGCTCGACGTGGGCGGGCCGTATGAGGTGCTCCTGACCGCCTCGCGGCTGGTGGAGCGCGACGGCGGCGAGGCGCCGTTCGAGGTGCTCACGCTGGGGCTCTCCGGCGAGCCGGTCAGCGCGTATGGCGGCTTGCGGCTGACGCCGCAGTCGACGCTGGCTCGGGCCGGGCATCTCGACGTGCTGGTGGTCCCTGGCGCGATCGGGATCGAGGAGGTGGTGGGCGATTCTGAGCTCCTAGAGGCGATCGGCGCCGCCGCCGGACGAGCGTCGGTGGTGGCATCGGTGTGCACCGGAGCGTTCGTGCTGGGGGCGCTCGGACGGCTAGAGGGCCGGCCCTGGACGACCCACTGGGAGGACGTCGAGGCGCTGGCGGCGCGAACCGAGGG
>JAFAYP010000271.1 GCA_019240305.1 Solirubrobacterales bacterium | reverse complement strand
GCGCGCGGGACAGGTGTGGTGGGGGGAGGAGCCGCTGCTCGCCACCGAGGAGCTCGCGCTCCCGGGCGCGCACAACCTGCAGAACGCGATGGCGACCGCGGCCGTCTGCCTCGCCCGCGGCATCGACGCCGAGGCGGTGGCCGCCGGGCTGCGGACCTTCGCCGGCGTTCGTCACCGGCTCGAGCGGGTCGCCGAACGAGACGGGGTGATCTGGGTCAACGACTCCAAAGCCACCAACGTGGCGAGCACGCTGGTCGCGCTGCGCTCCTATCCCGGTGGCGTCCACCTGATCGCCGGAGGCCGCGGCAAGCAGCAGGACTTCTCGGCGCTGGCCGCGCCGGTCTCCGAGCGCTGCCGGGCCGTGTACCTGATCGGCGAGGCGGCGCGCGAGCTGGCCGCCGCGCTCGAGCCGGCCGGCGTTCCGCTGCGAGCCGCCGGCGATCTGGAACACGCGGTCGCCCAGGCTGGCGCGGCCGCGCGGCCCGGTGAGGTGGTGCTGCTCTCGCCGGCCTGCGCGAGCTTCGACCAGTACGCCGACTTCGAGGCCCGGGGCGATCACTTCCGCGCGTTGGCGCAGGACGGCTGATGGTGAGCACGGGGGCTGCACGGACCGGGGCGCGACGCGGCACTCGCGACAGCGCGCGCGATGGCAGCGCCCGCGAGCGCAAGCGAGCGCGATCGGGCGCCAAGCGGCTTCCGCCGCCGCTCGAGCATCGCATGCTGATGACCGCCACGCTCTGCCTGCTCGCCTTCGGCGCGGTGATGGTCTACAGCGCCTCCTCGCCAATGGGCGTGCTGTCGGCCGGCGGCGGGAGCGGGGCGGGTGAGTTCGTCCGCTACCTGCTGTTCGGCGGGATCGGCCTGGCCGCCATGCACCTGCTGGCCCGGCGCGGGCTTGAGATCTTCACCCCACGGCTCGTCACCACGATGCTGCTGGGCTCGTTCGCGCTGCTGCTGCTGGTGCTCGTGCCGGGCTTCGGGGTCGTGGTCAACGGCGCCCGGCGCTGGTTCGCGGCCGGCCCGATCCAGTTCCAGCCCTCGGAGGTCATGAAGCTCGCGATGGTCCTGTACGCCGCCCGCTACCTAGCCGACCATCCCAAGCGCATGCGGAGCTTCCGCCAGGCCGTGGCGCCGATCGCGGTGGTCGCGGGACCCGCCTGCCTGCTGATCGTGGTCGAGCCCGACCTGGGGACCACGATCGTGGTGGCGCTGACCGTCGCCGCCTTGCTGATCGCCGCCGGCATGCCGATGCGTTACGTGGCGGCGCTGGCCGGAGTCGTTGCCCTGTGCGTGATCCTGCTCGCCACCGCCCAGCCCTACGAGCGCGCCCGGCTGACCTCGTTCCTGCACCCGTGGGCGACGGCGACCAAGGCCGGCCCGGGCTACCAGGCGGTCCAGGGACAGATCGCGCTCGGCTCGGGTGGCCTGTTCGGCGTCGGCCTCGGGCGCTCGGTCCAGAAGATCTTCTACCTGCCGGAGGCCCAGACCGACTTCATCCTCGCGGTGATCGGCGAGGAGCTCGGGGTCCTCGGCATTTTCGGGGTGGTCTGCCTGTACGGGATGATCGCCTACGCCGGGCTGCGGACCGCGCGCCGCGCGGCCGATCGGTATGCCAAGCTGCTGGCGACCGGTCTGACGTCGCTGATTCTGTGCCAGGGGATCCTCAACATCTTCGTCGTGCTGGGGCTGGCCCCGCTGACCGGCGTGCCCCTGCCATTCATCTCCTACGCGCCGACGAACCTGTGCGTGCTACTGGCCGGCGTGGGCCTGCTCTTGAACATCGCGCGCCCCGGGACGCGACTGCGCGTCGTCCGGAACCCGCCAATTGACAGCGACGCGGATCGTGATCGGCGCCGGCGGGACCGCCGGGCACGTCGTGCCAGCGCTGGCGGTAGCCGACGCGCTGCGGGCTGAGGGCGCCGAGGTCGTCTTCGTCGGCGGCGACCGCGCCGAGCGCGAGCTGGTGCCGGCGGCCGGCTACGAGCTGCACACCCTGCGGGCGGCGCCCCTGCCCCGCGGGCGGCCCGTCCAGGCCGCGCGGGCGGGTCTGGTCGCGGCCGGCGCGCTGCGCGAGGCCATGCGGGTGGTTGGCCAGGTCCGCCCGGCGGCCATCCTCGGCGCCGGCGGGTACGTGGCCGGGCCGGTGGGGCTGTCGGCCGTGCTGTCGCGAATCGCGCTCGTCCTGAGCGAGGCCGACAGCCACCTCGGGTTGACCAACCGCCTGCTCGCGCCGTTCGCCCGGCGGGTGTGCCTGGCGTTCCCGATCGACGGCCGGGACGGCGGTCGCTACCTGGTGACCGGGCGGCCGGTGCCGCGACCCGCCACCGATTGGCGGGCCGCGCGGGCACGGTTCGGGATCGACGCGCGCGAGTCGTGCGTGCTGGTGTTTGGCGGCTCGCAGGGCGCCCGCTCGATCAACCAGGCCGCGGTGGAGGCGTTCGCCGGCGCACGCTTCCACGTCCTGCACGCCGCCGGCGAGCGAGACCTGCCCGACCTGCAGGCCCCCGGACCGCACTACGACCTGCGCGGCTACCTCCCCGACTTCGGCGAGGCGATACTGGCCTGCGACCTGGTGGTGGCACGCGCCGGCGGCTCGATCTTCGAGATTGCCGCGCACGGCAAGCCGGCCGTGCTCGTGCCCTATCCCTACGCCACCGCCGACCACCAGACGGCCAACGCACGGTTCATGGAGCGCGCCGGCGCCGCCGTGGTGATCCCCGACGCTGAGCTCACGCCGGCGCGTCTGGCCAATGAGGTGGGACGCCTGCTCTCAGACCGCGGGCGGCTGACCGCGATGGCTCGCGCCTCGGCCGCCCTGGCCCGGCCGAACGCCGCGCGGGACATCGCCCACGAGGTGCTGGCCGCAGCTCGTGGCCGCTGAGCCGGGAGCGCTGGCCCCCATCGGCGGCCCGGGGCTGCGCGTGCTGTTCGTCGGGATCAATCCGTCGCTGCGCTCGGCCCAGGTCGGCCACAACTTCGCCCGCCCCGGAAACCGGTTCTGGCCGACGCTCCACGCGGCCGGCTTCACGCCGCGTCGCCTGGCGCCCGAGGAGGACGGCCTGCTCCCGTCGTTCGGGATCGGCCTGGTGAACTTCGTCGCCCGGGCGACCCGGGCCGCGTCGGAGCTGACGCCCGCCGAGCTGCGGGCGGGTGCCGCGGCGCTCGAGGAGACGGTGCAGACGTGGGCGCCCCGGCTGGTGGCGCCGGTCGGCGTGGTGGCCTACCGCGCCGCCTTCGCGCGCGCGCACGCGGTCATCGGGCGCCAGGAGGAGCGGGTGGGGGGCAGGCCGGTTTGGGTCCTGCCCAACCCCAGCGGCCTGAACGCCCATTACAGGCCGGCCGACTTCGTGCGGCTCTACGCGCAGGCGCGCGTCTACGCCGAGTCGCTCCGGTAGCTACTGCTGCGCGTCCTTGTCCCTGCCGCAGTGCGCGCAGACGGCGTCGCGCGCCTTGGTCGGCTCGCCGCAATGCGGGCAGGGCTCCGTACTGGCTGCGTCGTAGCCGGCTCGTCCCGCCTTGCCGGCGAGCTTCGCCGCCCCGCGCGCTGCGGCCGCCGTGCCGCGCCCCGCGGCTGAGGCGCCGCGCTTGGCCGCACCTTTGGCGATCCGCCTGCCGCGATCGTTCATGGAACCGAGGTCCCCGCCGTAGGTCGGACCGAAACATTCGGCCGATGGCGATCCCGCTATCAAATACGCAGCCTCAGCGCCAAACTCCGGCGCGGAGCAAGCGGGGCGGTGTACCTCAGTAAGGGCGGCTCGGGTAGTGCGGGCCGAGGCGGGCGTTGGCGTTGCGCGCCTCGGTCAACGCGCGCGCCAGCCAGAACGTGCCCGGCGGGGTGCCGCCGTTGCACTTGCCGCTGCTCATGCCGGGCACGTGCACCCACATGAAGGCATCGACGGCCGAATGGCCGGTGGACGTGGTCGTCGGGGGCCCCGCGCCCCGGCCGGGCGGGTTGCACAGGTCCTCGTTGCCCTGCTTGACCGGATGGGGGTTCAGCAGCGGGCCATGGCCGTTGTCGGCGGTGTTGATGATGAAGTGCGCGCCACCGGTCAGCTGCGAGACCTTCTCGCCCCAGCGGATCTCGTTCTCGGTCCAGTTCATGTGCGTGTCGTT
>JAFAYP010000232.1 GCA_019240305.1 Solirubrobacterales bacterium | reverse complement strand
ACCGCCGAGGGCAAGTCGGTCGGCGTGCTCGACGCCGATGTGTGGGGTTACTCACAGCCGCGCATGCTCGGCCTGGGCAGCGAGCGCCCGCACGTCAATGCCGAGCGCAAGATCGTGCCGCTCGAGGCCGCCGACGGCATTCGCGTGATGTCGATCGGCTTCTTTGTCGAGCAGGATGCCGCCGTCGTGTGGCGCGGTCCGATGCTCCACAAGGCGCTCCAGCAGTTCCTCGAGGATGTCGACTGGGGAGAGCTCGACTACCTGCTGATCGACCTGCCGCCGGGCACCGGCGACGTGTCAATGACGCTGGCCCAGCTCCTGCCGCAGGCGAAGTTCGTGATCGTGACCACTCCGCAGCCGGTGGCTCAGAAGGTGGCCCGGCGCAGCGCCGAGATGGCCGCCAAGCTCAAGCTGGAGATCGCCGGCGTGATCGAGAACATGTCGGGCTTCGTTGCCCCCACCGGCGAGCGCTACCAGCTGTTCGGCGAGGGCGGCGGCCAGCTCCTGGCCGAGGAGCTCGAGGTGCCCCTCCTGGGCAAGGTGCCGCTGACGATGCCGCTGCGCGAGCAGTCCGATGCCGGCGTCCCACTCGTGTTCTCCCATCCCAACGACCCCGCCGCGCAGGCCCTGGCCTACGCCGCACGCGGCCTGATCGCGCTCTCGCCGGTCGAGCTCCCGGTCATGCAGATGCCGGCGCCCGCCGCCGCGCCCAAGCCGGTCGGGATGTCGCTCCCGATGGCTTAGGGCTGTAAAGGAGGGGCGCGGCGCGCTTCTGGTGCCCCTCGCGCCCGCGCCCGGTGGCAGTGCCGCAACAGCACGCCGGCGCCCGGGGCACCAGAAGTGTGTGCGCCCCTACGACCGGTTCGCGTAGTAGTCCGAGTTCAGCTTGGTGTAGTGCTGCCACTCATCCGGCAGCTGGTCCTCGGCGAAGCAGGCATCCACCGGGCAGGCCTCGACGCAGGCATCGCAGTCGATGCATTCCTCCGGATCGATGTAGAGCATCTGCACCGCGTCGTAGTCCGCCTCGTCCGGAGTGGGATGGATGCAGTCGACCGGGCAGACCTCAACGCACGAATTGTCCTTCGTGCCGATGCAGGGCTCGGCGATGACGTAGGCCATGGGGTTTCGAGTTCCTCTTAGGTTTCGGGGACAGTCGAGGGCCGATTCTACGGGGCGGCGCCCGGTACGCTCCGTCACACAACGGCGGGCCTGAGCAATGAACGGGCGAATGGACGTATCTGCGCGTAACCCAATGGACTGGCCCGACGCTTCCCTTCTGTCGGCCATAGCCGCGCGCGACGGCGCAGCCTTCGCGGTGTTCTACCGCCGGCATGTGCCGGTCGTGCTCGCCTACCTGCTGCGCGAGACGGGCAATCCCGAGACGGCCGGCGACCTCGCCGCCGAGGTGTTCGCGGCCGTGCTGCCCGCGGCGGGGCGCTACGTGGAGCAGGGCGAGTCGGCCGCCCCCTGGGTGCTCGGCATCGCCCGCAACAAGCTCCTGATGAGCTGGCGCCGGGGCCAGGTCGAGGCGCGCGCGCGGCGCCAGCTGGGCTTCCAGGCGGTAGCCCTCGATGACGGCGACCTCGAGCGGATCATCGAGCTGGCCGAAGGCGCCTCGGGGCCGCTGCTGGAGCTCGTCGATCACCTCCCCGAGGACGAGCGGACCGCGGTGCGCTCGCGCGTGCTCGAGGAGAGGCCCTATCGCGAGATCGCGGGTGAGCTGCGCTGCTCGGAGCTGGTGGTGCGCAAGCGGGTGAGCCGCGGTCTGGCCCGGGTGCGCGAGCAGCTGAAGGAGATGGGCTAGTGCCGGACTACCTGGATCGGATCGAGCAGCAGCTGACCGAGCTGACCGAGGAGGGAGCGCACCACCGCACGCGGGCCCGTCGCGGGGCGCCGAGCGGTCGCTCCGCCCCGCCACAGCGCCCGAGGAGACAGGCGCGCCCGGCCCGGCAGCCCCGCCGCCCGGGCGGCCCCCGCCGGTTCTCCGAGGTTCTGGCCGTTCTGGCCGCCTTCGCGGTCGTGGCCGCCGTGGTGGCGATCGTCGAGGCCAACGTGCACAGCGGCGGCGGCACCCCCCACCAGACGGCGGCGTCGAGCCGCACGCACTCGACGAGCACGCCGCACAGAACGTCCACCGCGCCGCCCAACACGACGACCGCCTCGGCGGCCACCGCGCTTCCCGCCCAGGTGCCGGCGCACTTCGCCCCCCAGTCGTTCAGCGCGATCAGCGAGCTGACCTGGTGGCTCCTCGGCCCCGGGTCGTGCCCGACTGACTTCACCGGGCCCTGCGGTGCGGTCCTTCGCACCACCGACGGCGGGCGCAACTTCGCCGGCGTACCCACGCCCCGGGCGCCGTTCACGCCCTCGGCCAGCCAGGGTGCGGGCTACTCGCAGCTGGCCTTCGCCGATGCCCAGAACGGCTACGCCTACGATCCCGCGCTGTACGCCACCCACAACGGCGGGACGACGTGGCAGCAGATAGGCGTGGGCGGGACCGTGACCAACCTGGCCATCTCCAGCGGCCAGGCCTACGCCGTCGTCTCCCCGACCGGAGGCGGTAGCGGCAAGCTGATGCACTCGCCGATCGCCCACGACGACTGGGCGGCGCTGTCCGCGGCCGGCGGCGTGGCCGGCGGGCTGTGGGTGCAGGGCTCGAACGTGATCACGCAGTCGGCCGCCGGCACCGGGGTGGGCGGCAATTTGCTCGTCTCCCACGACGGTGGGAGCAGCTTCACCACTTCTCCCGCGCCCTCGCCGGGCTTCCCCTGCCAGTTCGCCGCCCCCGAGCCGTCGGTCGTATGGGCCGAGTGCGCCACCGGGACCGAGAGCGGCGTGTGGCGCTCGAGCGACGGTGGCGCGCACTTCACGGTCGGCGCCGGCACGGGCACCTCCTTGCCGCTTCCCAACTCGGCTCCGTTTGCCGCCGCCTCGTCCGCCGTCGCCGTCGTCGGTGCCCAAACCATGATCTACCGCAGCGATAGCTCCGGCGCGCTGTGGTCGCAGGTCGAGCCGTCGGGAATCTCCCAGTGGGCCTATCTCGGGTTCACCGATTCCACCCACGGAGTCGCGCTCGGGTATGTCGGCTCGGTTGCGCCAGCCAACGAGCGGCTCTTCTACACCACCGACGCCGGCCAGTCCTACCACCTGGTTCCGATGCCATGAGGCGGCGATTGGACGTGCAGCCGGTGCCCGTTGGACTCCCGGCTGCCCGCACCGAATTAACGCGCGTCACCGGCGTTTACTCGCGGCTCAGATCGCCGGCACCCGGTCGGCCCAGGGCAGCGCGGTCTCGATCTGTGCGGCCAGGCTGAGCAGAACTTCCTCGCGCGCCGGCGGCCCGATCAGCTGGACCGCGGTGGGCAGGCCGTCCTCGCCGTGGTACAGCGGCAGCGAGATGGCCGGCTGGCCGGTCACGTTGACGATTGCGGTGAACGGCGTGAAGTAACCGGACTTGCGGAACTTGACCATCGGATCCGGGCGCAGGCCGTCGACTTCTCCGATCGGCAGCGGCCGCTGGGCCAACACCGGGGTGAGCACGACGTCGTAGGGCTCGAGCGCCTGCACGATCGAGCGCGCCGCCGACTCGAGCCGGTGCTCGGCGATCAGGTAGTTCATCGTGTCCTGGTTGCGTGCGTGCTCGTAGAGCATCCAGGTGAGGGGCTCCACGTCCTCGGCGGTCGTCTCATGTCCGTTCAGTTGGCCGCCCAGCCAGGTGGTGAACGAGACCAGCGGCCCGAACGATCGGGTGAAGTCGGGAAGCAGGTCGAGGCCAGCCCACGGAGGGGTGATCTCCTCCACGTGATGCCCGAGCGATTCGAGCAGCGAGGCCGCGTCGCGCGCGGCCTGCTCGCAAACCGCGTCGACGGTGGCTTCCGTAAGCGGCGGCGTGAGGATCAACGCCACGCGCAGGTGCCCGGGATCGACCTCGGTCAGGGCGGTGTAGCCGGCCGCCGGTGGCGGCGGAGCCCAGGTAGCGTCGCCCGGCTCGGGTCCGGCCAGCACGTCGAGCACGGCGGCGGTGTCGCGGACGGTGCGCGTTAGCACGCCGTCGCAGACCAGGAAGCTGTGCCCGCCGTCGGGACCGACCGACACGCGGCCGCGCGCCGGCTTCAGACCGACCAGGCCGCAGCAGGCGGCGGGGATCCGGATCGAACCACCGCCGTCGTTGCCGTGCGCCACCGGCACCATCCCGGTCGCCACCGCCGCGGCCGCCCCGCCGCTGGAGCCACCGGGCGTGCGATTGGTGTCCCACGGGTTACGCGCCGGCCCGAACCGGCGCGGCTCGGTAGTGGGCAGAATGCCCATCTCAGGCATCGAGGTCTTGCCAACGATCACGAAGCCTGCCTCGCGCAACCGCCGGACCAGGTACGAGTCGTTTCGGCTGACGAAATCGCCGAACACGTCGCTGCCCATGCTCAGCGGCATGCCGGCCACCGAGCGGTTGTCCTTGATCGCGATCGGCACACCGGCGAACGGCCGGCCATCGCCGGCGCCGATCGCGTCGGCGTCGTGGAGGGCTGACTCGTGCGCAATGTGCGTGAAGGCGTTCAGCCGAGGCTGAAGCTCGTCGATGCGCCGTAGCGAGGCTTCGACCAGATCGCGCGCCGACACCTCGCCGACGCGCACGAGTGCCGCCAGCTCGGCGGCGGAGCGCAGGAGCAGCTCGGACACGGGCGCAAGGCTACTCCCGGGCCGCCGCCACTACGCTGTGGCCCATGTCTGCCACCGCCGAAGTGCAGTCAGGCCTCGAGGGCGTCGTCGCGTTCGCCACCGAGATCGCCGAGCCCGACCGCGCTGGAGGGGCCTTGCGCTATCGCGGCGTCGATATCGAAGAGCTGGTCGGCAACGTGCCGTTCGAGCAGGTCTGGGGCCTGCTGGTCGACGGGCACCTGCTGCCCGGCATGCCACCGGCCGAGCCCCATCCGCTCAGTGTGCGCTCGGGCGATCCGCGCGTCGACGTGCAGTCCGCACTGGCCATGCTGGGGCCGCAATGGGGCTTCGGACAGCTGATCGATATCTCCGACGAGGAGGCGCGTGACAACCTGGCCCGCGCCTCGGTGATGGCCCTGTCGTTCGTCGCCCAGTCGGCGCGCGGCATCGGCAAGCCGCCGGTGTCCCAGAGCGAAGTTGACACGGCGACCTCGATTCCCGAGCGCTTCCTGATCCGCTGGCGGGGCGAGGCCGACCCCCGCCATGTCGAGGCGATCGACGCGTACTGGAACTCGGCCGCCGAGCACGGCATGAACGCCTCGACCTTCACCGCGCGCGTGGTGGCCTCGACCGGCGCCGACGTGGCCGCGGCGCTGTCGGCGGCGGTTGGCGCGCTGTCGGGCCCGCTTCACGGCGGCGCGCCCTCGCGAGTGCTCAAGATGCTCGACGACGTGGCCGCGATGGGCGACGCCGAGCGCTATGTCAAGGACCTGCTCGACCGCGGCGAGCGGCTGATGGGCTTCGGTCACCGCGTCTACCGGGCCGAGGATCCGCGTGCCCGCGTCCTGCGCAGCACCGCCCGTCGGCTCGGCGCCCCGCGGGTCGAGGTCGCCGAGGCGCTCGAGGAGGCTGCCCTGGCCGAGCTCCAGGCGCGCCGGCCCGATCGCGTGCTGGCCACCAACGTGGAATTCTGGTCGGCCGTCGTGCTCGACTTCGCCGAGGTCCCCGCCGAGCTGTTCACCTCGATGTTCACCTGCGCGCGCACCGCCGGCTGGTCGGCCCACATCCTCGAGCAGAAGCGCGAGGGGCGCCTGGTCAGACCCACGGCCAAGTACGTCGGCGCGCCGGCGCGGCCGGTGTCGGACCTGCAGGTCTAAAAACCCACCGGGATACGTGGCCTCTTTATCCTGGGGCCGGCCGGGATGAACGACCAACGTCAGCTCGATCCCGAGGCGCTGGGCGATCACATCGACCGTCTCTACCGCGCGGCGTGGAGCCTGTGCGGCTCGCGGGAGGAGGCCGAGGACCTGGTCCAGGAGACCTTCGAGCGGGTGCTCCGCCGCCCGCGCTTCCTGCACTCAGAGGACGACCTGGGCTACCTGCTGAGGGTGCTGCGCAACACGTTCTTCAGCCAGCGCCGCGCGGCCGGACGCCGTCCGCAGACCACGCCACTACCCGACGCCGCCGAGACGATCGAGGACCGCGCGGCGCCGGCGCCCGAGGCACGGCTGGAGTCCGCCGAGCTGTACGCGGCAATCGCCCGGCTGCCGGACGACTTCCGCGCGGCGCTGGTCGCCATCGACGTCGTCGGGCTCTCCTACCGGCAGGCGGC
>JAFAYP010000124.1 GCA_019240305.1 Solirubrobacterales bacterium | reverse complement strand
CGGCGCGCTGATGCTGGCCCACGGCGGCGGCGGCCACGAGGCGGCCGGCACCTGCCAGATCGACAACGACCACGCCGAGGCGGTCCTGGACGAGCTGGTTCGGACGATCGTCGAGGGCGAGCGCGGACCCGTCGCTCAAGCCGCCTGACCCGCGATCGGCGAACGGCTCCGCTCACGCGATCGGCGTGAGGAGAGCGGCACTGGCCCCGGCACGTAAGCGCTTGGTGCCTGGAGTCGGTCGAGCCGGACCGGACCGGCGACGGCCGCGCGGACGAACACCCAGCGCGCGGTCCGCTACGCCAGGACGGGATCGACTCCGCTCGCCCGAGCTCGCTCGGAGCCACCGGCACGGGGCGTTTGCCCCCACGCCAGGCTCCCTGCCCCGGTCCCGGGAACCGGCGGTCCCTGCCGTCTCATGGGCGCAGGCTATCCGCAGATCAGACGCGGTGGCGACCGGCCCGGCTGCGAGCATGCAAGCTACCTACCGGACAGCGCAACTTGGGGCGAATTGATCGGTTAGGAGGAGAGGCGCGGGGGTATTGCTCTCGCGCCAAGGACACGCGCCAGAAACAGGAGGAGCCAAGTGCCACGCGCAATTCGTCGTTTGTCGGTGCTCTCGGGGGTAGCGCTCTGCGCGGTCCTCGTCGGTCCAGTTGCCCTCGCCCAAGCAAGCGACAACACGCTCCGGGCGACGCTCAACGCCTACGCCCCCAAGATCGTCAAGGACGAGGCCGCGGTCAAGAACGGGCTGGTCGGATACCCCCAGGGGAAGGTCAAGCCGCTCGTTCGGGCGCTGAACCACGAGGTCTCCGATCTGCACGCGCTCCAGCACAAGCTGGGAAGTGAATCGGCATCGTCGGCCAAGGGCCGGAAGGCCAGGAGGGACATCATCAAGGGTCTCTCGTTGATCGCCGCGGCCTACACCGCGCTGCGCAAGGACGTTCAGGCGGCCCATGGCGGTGCGGTGTCGAAGTCGAAGGTCAACGCTGCCGTCCGGACCGACAAGAAGGGCCGGGCCAAGCTGCTGGCCGGTCTGAACCTCCTCAAGTAAGCGAACCCGGGGCCGGCCGGACTTGCCGGCGGTGATATGCGTGTAGGGCGATGCGGTTTCGCGCGCCCGAGATGGCCGATGCACCAGCCGTTCTGGCCGTGCTCGAGGCGCGCGATCGCGTTGACCTGGGTGAGGTCGAGCACTCGCTCGAGGACCTCCTCGGCGAGTGGCGCCTCAGCGACTTCGACCTTGAACGGGGCGCGCAGGTGGTTGTGACTACGGATGGGCGGATCGTCGCTTACGCGGCGGTCCGGCGGCCGGGTGCCTATGCCGTGGTCGCGCCCGAGCACGAAGGACGGGGGATCGGGTCGCGGCTGCTCGAGTGGGCCGAACAACGCGAACGAGAGCTCGTCCGGGACGTCCACCGCCAGTGGGTGGCGGGCGCCAACACCTCGGCGCGCAGGCTGCTGACGGGTGCGGGGTACCACCCCGCACGCAGCTACTACCGCATGGTGCGCTCGCTCGACGATGCTCCGGCACGGCCGGCCGTCCCGGCCGGATATGCGCTGCGCTCCGTCGACGTGCTGCGCGACGTCGCGGCCATGCACGCGGTCGATGCGGCGAGCTTCGCGCCGGCGCCCGACTACGAGCCGGAGTCGCTGGCCGAGTTCACCGAGGAGCACCTCAAGGCACATGACTTCGATGCCGGGCTGAGCGGTGTGGCGAGCCACGAGGGCCGGATCGTCGGCTTCCTGCTTGCCGGGCCGCGCCCGGAGGAACGGGTCGGGTACGTCCACATCCTCGCCGTGGCGCCCGAGCACCAAGACCGGGGCGTTGGCACGGCGCTCCTGCTCGGTGCGTTCGCCGCGTTCGCCAAGGCTGGGCTCCTGGAGGCACGGCTCGGGGTGGCGTCCTACAACGAGCGAGGCCTGCGGGTCTACGAGCGGGCGGGCATGACGATGCGACACCGCTTCGATATCTATGAGCGCCCGATCGGCCTGGCCTCGGGCGCGGGACAATGATCGGATGAGCCATTTGACCGATGCCGCCGAACAGACCGGATCCTGGTTTCCGGTCCCGGACGAGACCGAGCTGCCCGACGGGCTGCGGGGTCTCTTCGCCAAGGCGCGCGAGCGGCTGGGCTTCGTGCCCAACGTGTTCCGCGTGTATGCGTTCCGGCCTGAGCGGCTGAGCGCCTGGTTCGCCCATTTCCGCCAGTTGCACGAACCCACCGAGGGGCTGAGCGCCGCCGATCGTGAGATGGTGGCGGTGGTGGTCAGTGCCGCCAACCGGTGCCTGTACTGCCTGGTTGCCCACGGCGCCGCGCTGCGAACCGAGCTCGGCGATCCCGTGCTCGGGGAGCGGATCTCCTTCGACTGGCGACGGGCCGGTCTGGATCCGCGGCGGGCGGCGATCTGCGCCTACGCGGAGAAGCTGACCGTGCGCCCGCGCGAGATGACGCGCGAGGACCTCCAGTCGCTGCTGGACGTGGGGCTGACTCTGGAGGAGGCGTGGGACGTGGCCGAGCTCGCCGCGATGTACAACCTGACCAACCGCATGGCGATGGCCACCAACATGCTGCCCAACCCCGACTACTCCGGGCAGGCCAGGCCGCCCGCGTAGGACTCCACCCTTCCTGGGTGTCGAGCGCCGCGGGATAGGACGGTGGTGGCGGTGCTGCGGGGTGAGCAGCGGCGCCTACGGCCACGACCCGGCCGCCCCCCGATCGTCGTCGGACGTCACGCCGATCAGAGGTGCGGGAGTCAGCCGTGTCTCAGATAGCTTCACCGAGGAGTCCCTGTCGTTCCCGCTGCTTCCGGGGGCAGGTACGTGGTCAATCCCTCCTCAGGGGAACTGAGTGGGATACCCGGCTCCCCCGAACTCGTGGCGCGGCAACCCATCGCCCGGTAGCTCGTAGTAGTCGCCGGCCTGCGATACGTACCAATGGGCGACAACCCGCAGCGCGGTTGGCTCGTCGAGCGTGCCGGCCGAGATGCTCACTGTCGGCCGGCCGGGAGGATCCCAAAACAGGCTGGAGCCGCACTCGGCGCAGAACCCGCGCCGGGCGCCGGCTTCGCTGCGCGGGCTGTCGATCCAGCGCAGTCCACGATCCTGAAGCATGACCAGGTCATCGCGGTCCGCTGCGGTGCTGGCCGAGACGTGGCCGTGCCAGCGCCGGCACTCCTCGCAGTGGCACATCAGCACGTCGCGCAGCGGGCCGCGAACTTCGTAGCGGACCGCTCCGCACAGGCAGCCACCGGTCGCCATCCTCGCTCACCTCCTAGCAGGTAGATCGCGATAATCCATCCGTGGCCTACGACGAGGAGCTCGCCGATCGCATCCGCGAACTGCTCGCGACGGATCATGACGTCGTGGAGAAGAAGATGTTCGGTGGGCTTGCCTTCCTGATCGGCGGTCACATGTCAGTCAGCGCCAGCGGGCGTGGCGGTCTGCTCCTGCGCTGCGACCCCGAGGAGACCGACGCCCTGATCAGCCGGCCCCACGTCGGCCGGTTCGTGATGCGCGGGCGCGAGATGGACGGATGGCTGCGCGTCGACGCGGAGGCCATCGAGACCCCGGAGGAACTGGAGCGCTGGGTGGCAATCGGCGTCGACTACGCCCGCAGCCTGCCGCCGAAGTAAGCCGTCGCAGCGTCCGGCGGGGTGGACACGATCATGTGCCGACCGGCTCGGCGACGATCCTCCCGACCTGTGCGAGCCGTCTATGCCGAGGCAGATCGCTGGCTGGAGGCGGGCGACTCGAGCTGAGGGATGACCTCGTCGATCAGCAGCTCGAGCGTCCGCCGTGACTCCTCGAAGGTCATGTCGCCGGTGGGGAACATGAAGCAGACGTAGTCGGCCATCCCGTCCTGGAGCAGCGCGCCCACGCGCTCGACGATCTGATTCGGGGTGCCCGACCCGATCTCGATCGCCGGCTCCATGTTGGCGAGAATCGCCCGCAGCGCGCCCTGCGCGTCGTAGCACTCCTGCTCGGAGAGCTTGAGGTGATCGAAGCGGTGGGCTGC
>JAFAYP010000105.1 GCA_019240305.1 Solirubrobacterales bacterium | reverse complement strand
GACCGCGAGCGCTGCCGCGATCTTGAGCGCCCACGGGCGCTCGCCGGGTGTGAGCGGGGTGAGGGTCGCCCGGACGGCGGCGTTGCGCTCCTCGGAGCGGCTGCGGGTGGGTGGCGGCGCGGTGGGAGGGGTCGCTGGGGCGGCGGCGCTCGGCCGGGCCGCAGTGCTCGGATGTCTGCGCCGCTTGCGGCTACGCCCAGCCAACTCGGGCCTCGGAGGCGGGGGAGATCATCTGGCGCAGCCTGCGGGCCATGCGCGCGGGCTCGGCGGCTTCGGTCAGCGCCCGGACCACCGCGATCCGCTCCGCTCCGGCCGACCGGACCGCGTCGAGGTTGTCCGGCGCGATGCCGCCGATCGCGAAGAACGGCACGGTGGCGTGTTCGGCCGCGTAGCTGACCAGCTCGAGCCCCACCGCCGCTCGCCCCGGCTTGGTCGGCGTGACGTGCACGGGGCCGACGCCGATGTAGTCGAGGTCGAGCGCGTTGGCTGCATCGACCTGCTCGGGGGTGTGCGTGGACAGGCCGACCAGGAGATCCGCGCCCACGACCCTGCGGGCGTCGGCGACGGACATGTCGTCCTGCCCCACGTGGACGCCGTCGGCACCGGTCTCGGCGACCAGGTCCGGCCGGTCGTTGAGGATGAACAGCGCGCCGTGCTGCGCGGCCGCGTGCGCGAATCGCCTCGCGGCGGCGACGATCTCGGCGTCGGCGGCGTCCTTCATGCGCAGCTGGACGACGTCCACCCCGGCGCGCAGCACCGCGGCGAGAAATTCGTCTCGCTGCTCGTCGCAAACCAGGTACAGACGGGCTGCCTGGAGACGCTGTCGGCGCTCGGTCACGCGTCCAAGTGTGCCAGGAGGATGGCGCTAGGATTGATCGAACGGGAGCCCTACCAGTGGGCTGAGAGGGCGGACATGGGTATCCATCCACCTCCGCCGACCGTCTGAACCTGAACCGGGTAATGCCGGCGCAGGGAGATAAACCTTGCCTAATCGATCAAGCTCATTCGATGTCGCCGTCGTAGGCGCGGGCGTCATCGGCCTCGCCGTAGGTTGGCGCGCAGCGCAGCGCGGCCTGAAAGTGATCGTGCTCGAGCGCGGCCCCGAGCCGGCCAAGCAGACCTCGTCGGTGGCCGCGGGCATGCTCGCCCCGATCAGCGAGACGCTGGCCACCGAGGTGCCGCTCATGCGCCTGGGGCTGGCCAGCGTGCAGGCCTATCCCGGCTTCGTCGAGGAGCTGACCGGCGCCACCGGGATGGATACCGGCTATCTGCGTTGCGGCACGCTGCTGGCCGCCCGCGACGGCGACGAGGCCGAGGCGCTTAGCCGGGAGCTCGCCCTGCGCGAGCGCTTCGGCCTGACCGTCCACCGGCTGCGCGCGAGTGAGGCCCGGCGCTTGGAACCGGCGCTCGCCCCGACGCTGAGGCTCGCCCTCGACGTGCCCGACGATCACGCGATCGATCCGCGCAAGCTGACCGCGGCGCTGGCCGCCGCCTTCACACGGGTCGGCGGTGAACTGCGCACCAGCGCTCGCGTGGCCGAGGTGGTTGCTCGCGGTGAGCGCGTGACCGGCGTCCGGCTGGCCGGCACCGGCGAGCAGCTCTCCGCCGAGCATGTGGTGATGGCCGCCGGCGTGTGGTCAGAGGAAGTCGATGGCCTGGCCGACGAGGCGCGGGTCCCGATCCATCCGGTCAAGGGCCAGATCCTCCGCCTGCACGACCCCAGCGGGCCCGGCCTGCTCACCCGCGTGGTGCGCTTCACCGGCGGCTACCTGGTACCCCGCGGCGATGGCCGCTACGTCCTCGGCGCGACCATGGAGGAGCGCGGGTTCGACACCAGCGTGACCGCCGGCGCGGTCTTCGAGCTCTTGCGCGACGCCTTCGAGCTGCTGCCCTCAGTTACCGAGCTGGTGATCGACGAGCTGTCCGCGGGTCTGAGGCCGGCCACGCCCGACAACCTGCCGGCGATCGGGCCGGGCGCGCGTGCCGGTCTGCACTGGGCCGCCGGGCACTTCCGCCACGGGATCCTGCTCACGCCAATCACCGCTCAGATCGCGCTCGCCGGGATCACCGGCGAGGACCCAGGCGAGCTCGCAGCCCAGTTCGCCCCAAGCCGCTTCTCGGGCATACCGGTGGCTGCATGAGCGTCGCCGTGACCGTCAACGGCGAGCAGCGGGAGCTGCCGGCCGGCGCCACCGTGGCCAGCGTGATCGCCTCGCTTCACAATGCCCCCGATGGCCGCGGCGTGGCGGTGGCCGTGGAGGGCGAGGTGGTGCCACGGGCTCAGTGGCCGAGCACCGAGCTCCGGGACGGAACGACAATCGAGGTAGTCGTGGCAGTCCAAGGAGGTTGACGTCAGATGAACGGACAGGCACCACTCACGATCGCCGGCCGCGAGCTCAGCTCCCGGCTCATCCTGGGCACCGGCGGCTTCACCAATCACGAGGTCCTGGCCTCGGCGCTCGAGGCCTCGGGGGCGGAGCTGTGCACGGTGGCGCTGCGGCGACTGGATCCGGCCGCCCGCGGGTCGATCCTCGAAGTGCTCGATGCGGCGGGGGTTGAGGTGCTGCCGAACACGGCCGGCTGCTACACGGCGCGCGATGCGATCATTACCGCCCAGCTCGCCCGCGAGGCGTTCGAGACCGACTGGATCAAGCTCGAGGTGATCGGCGACGACCGGACCTTGCTGCCAGACGCGGTCGAGCTCGTGGCCGCCGCCGAGGCACTGGTCGACGACGGGTTCACCGTGCTGCCGTACACCACCGACGATCCGATCCTGGCCCGGCGCCTGGAGGATGTCGGGTGTGCGGCGGTGATGCCACTCGGCTCACCGATCGGCAGCGGGATGGGCATCCGCAACCCGTACAACATCTCGATCGTGGCCGAGCGAGCCAAAGTGCCGGTGATCCTCGACGCCGGCGTCGGCACGGCCTCCGATGCAGCGCTGGCCATCGAGCTCGGGTGCGACGCGGTCCTGTGC
Source organism: Solirubrobacterales bacterium (assembly GCA_019240305.1). Classification (GTDB taxonomy): domain Bacteria; phylum Actinomycetota; class Thermoleophilia; order Solirubrobacterales; family Solirubrobacteraceae; genus Palsa-465. The sequence continues at coordinate 6,465 of JAFAYP010000105.1, read as the reverse complement.
GCCAGCGCGATCTCGCGGGCCCATGACCCGACCGCCATGGCCCGCTCGATCCGCCTGGCGGTCGAGGCGGGGTGGCTGGCGCGAGGCGCCGGGCGGATCCCGCGCCGGCACTACGCCGAGGCCTCGACGCCCGACGAGGGGCTCCCGGTGTTCGATACCGCCTCCCAGTGACCGAACGCTCCGTCGACGAATTGATTGACGACTGGGAGGCCGCCTGGTCGGGCCGCGACGAGGCGGCCTTCGGCGCGGTCTGCTCGAGCAAGATCCACTACGAGGACCCGCTCACCAGCGAGCCGCTCGAGGGACTGAAGGAGTTCATTCTCCACCCCACCCGACTGTGGACGGCGTTCCCCGACGCGCGCATCGAGCAGACCGGCGAGCGTCTGAGAAACGACCGGTTCGTGGCCGCGCCGTGCAAGCTGCTCGGTACCCACCGGGCCGCGCTCGAGGGGCTGCCCGCCACCAACCGCTTCGTGGTCGTGCACTGCATCTTCTACTGCGAGATCCGCCGCAACCGCCTGCTGCGGGTGCGCGGATTCTTCGACCTCTACGACGCGGCCACCCAGCTCGGGATCCTGCCCGGACACGGAACCATCGGCGAGAAGGCATTGCTCGTGTTGCGCGGCTTCGGTCTGCGGGCGGGACGGAACGCATGAGCCTTCAGATCGCGATTCCGATCTTCGACGGCATCACCGCGCTGGACGCGATCGGCCCCTACGAGGTCCTCTCCCGGGTGCCCGGCGCGCGCGTGCACTTCCTCGGCCTCTACGAGCCGGGGCCCAAGCGGACCGACAACGGGATGCTCGCCCTGACCGCTGATGGGGCACTGGGCGACGTCCCCCATCCGGAGGTGATCGTGTTTCCGGGTGGGCACGGCACTCGCGCCCTGATGCGCGACGAGACGGTGCTGGCCTGGGTGAGAGCCGCGCACGAGACCTCACAATGGACGACGTCGGTGTGCACCGGCGCCCTGGTGCTGGGCGCCGCCGGGATCCTCAACGGGCTAAAGGCGACCACCCACTGGCTGCTGCTGGACAAGCTCTCCGAGCTCGGCGCCACTCCGGTCAGCCGGCGAGTGGTCGAGCAGGGGAAGGTGATCACGGCCGCCGGCGTGTCGTCGGGCATTGACATGGCACTGACGCTCGCAGCGCACCTCGCCGGCGCGGACGTGGCGCAGGCGATCCAGCTGGGGATCGAATACGACCCGCGGCCGCCGTTCGACAGCGGCTCTACGGCGAAGGCGCCTGCGGCGATCGTGGAGCTGGCGCGGCGGCGAACGTGATCGCGACCGGCGCGTGATCGGATAGCGGCCCGCGGTCGAGGACCTCGGCCTCGCCGGACGGCGCGAGACCACGCGCGAACAACAGGTCCACGTCGTGGCCCCCGGCGTACTGAAAGCCGTCGAGGGTCAGGCTGCGGATGTTGAAGTCCCCGCCCAGCACCGCGGGCGTCGCGGGGGCGGCCCAGGCGAGGACGCTCGCCGCCGCCCGCACCGCGTCGCGCATCGGGCCGCCGCCGTGCAGGTTGGCCACCCATACGCCGGCGGGCTGCAGACGCGCCGCGTGGACCCAGCGGCGCTCGGGCCACAGGCACAGCCGCCGCCAGCGGTGCTCGGCGATGCTCTCGCCCCGGACGAGGATCGCGTTCGCGCCGCCCCCGTTTGACTTGATCAGGTCGGGGTGGCGGACGGAAATCGCGCGACGCAGCGGCAGGAGCGCGTTGCGAGACGTGAGCACATGGCGCTGCCCCGCGCTCAGCCGCTCGGCGAGCAGCGGCGGCCACCATGGCGGCACCTCCTGGAGCAGCGCGACGTCCCATCGCCAGCCGCCGAGGGCCGCGCAGAACTCCTCGAACAGGTCCCGTCCGGTCCCCGGGACCGACCGGCCGTGCAGGAGGTTCCAGGTCAGGACGCGCAGCGCCATCGGCGCAACGTACACTCGCCGCTTGCCGCGCCACTTCGTCACCGGGACCGAGCTGAGCGCCGGGGAGCTGCACGCGCTCGTCGACCGCGCGCTCGAGCTGAAGGCCGCGCCCCACGCCTCCGATGCGCTGCGCCGGCGCACCGTGGCGCTGATCTTCCAGAAGCCCTCGACGCGCACCCGGGTCTCGTTCGAGGCCGGCGTCGCCGAGTTGGGCGGTCACCCGATGGTGCTGCACACCGACGAGCTCCAGGTCTCGCGCGGCGAGTCGATCCGCGACACGGCCTATGTCCTCTCTCGTCACGCGGCCGCGATCGGGATCCGCACCGGCGAGGACGAGATGGTCGATGGGCTGGCCGAGCACGCCACGGTTCCGGTGATCAACATGCTGAGCCCGAGCCACCACCCCTGCCAGGCGCTGGCCGACCTGCTCACGCTGCGCGAGACGTTTGGCCGGCTAAAGGGCCTGACGGTTGCCTACGTCGGCGACGGCAACAATGTGGCCCGCTCGCTGGTCGAGGTGGGGTCCGCGGTGGGCATCGAGGTCCGGGTCGCGGCGCCGGACGGCTACCAGCTCGAGCCGGGACCGCACGGGATCCTCACGTCGGATCCGGCCGAGGCGGTGCGGGGCGCCAACGCCGTCTACACCGACGTGTGGGTGAGCATGAGCGACGACCCGGCCTCGGCCGCCGAGCGCCGCCGCGCACTGGCGCCCTATCGCATCGACGACGAGCTGCTCGACCTCGCCGCGCCCGACGCGATTGCGCTGCACTGCCTCCCCGCCCATCCCGGCGAGGAGATCACCGAGCAGGTGCTCTACGGCGATCGTGAGCGGATCTGGGATCAGGCCGAGAACCGCCGACACGCCCAGAAAGCCCTGCTCGAGCTGCTGATCGGGGAGCACGGGTCGCCTGGCGGCTCGACCGGCGCCTGACCCGAACGCGTTGGGGTAGGCTCAGGACGAGGTTTCTGGGAAGGAGAGATGCGGACCATGCCCTCAGCCAAGTCCCCCTCCGGCGGCGCGCGCCCGAGCAGTCGCTCGCGTTCCGCGAGCCAGCCCGACACCACGCACGACGGTTCCGGCAGCCTGGCCGAACAGCTGCTGGGCCGGATCATCCAGCCCCTCGGGCTGATCGTCCTGACCCGCGACCGCATCCAGGAGGTCCTCGACGACGCCGCCGAGCGCGGCCGGGTCACTCACTCGGACGCCAACGAGCTGGCCACGGAGCTGGTCGACCGCGGCCGCCAACAGACCGAGCAGCTGCTCGCGGACATCGAGCGCATGTTCGGCAAGGGCCGCCAGCAGATCGGGGCCACCGTGCGTGCCCGGCGCGGCGAGTCACTCGACCTGATCATGCGCAGCGCAGACAAGGCCCGAAGGACGGTGGGGACCGGTCAGTCCATCCCGATCCTCGGCTATGACGAGCTGACCGCGGCTCAGGTGCAGGCCCGGCTGGACGCTCTCTCGCGGGCCGAGCTGCGCAAGGTGCGAGACTACGAACGACGCCACGCCAACCGGAAGTCGGTGTTGGCCGCCATCGACAAGCACCTCTCCGCAGACTGACCGAGCACTTCACCGAGAGCGCCGGCCGTGCCATGCAGCGCGCCGCCGAGCAGGCGCGTGAGCTGCGCCACAGCTTCGTCGGCACCGAGCACATCCTGCTGGCCCTGCTGCTGGAGCCCGACGGGACGGCTGACCAGGTCCTCGGCTCGTTTGGTGTGGCCCACGCCGATGTCCGCGCGGCCGTGGTCCGGATGATGGGGCTGGGGCTCGAGGACCCTACAGGGGAGGTGGCGCTCACGGGGCGCGCGCAGGATGTGATCGACCGCGCCCGCCGGGAGGCCTCGATTCGCGATGAGCGCCAGGTCGGGACCGAGCACATCCTGCTCGCGCTCGTCCACGCACGGGACGGCGCTGCGGCCCGCATCCTGCTCGGACTCGACGTCGACCCGGACGACGTTCGTGCGGCCCTGAGCCGCGGCTGAGACGCTCTCAGCGGCGTCGCGACCTAACCTAGGGCCTATGGAACCCGTCAGCACGCCAGCCGGACGCCGACCCGCCCGCGGGGAGCACCTCGAGCTGACCATCGACACGCTCGCGTTCGGTGGCGCCGGGGTGGCGCGGCTGGACGGCTACGTGGTGTTCGTCCAGGACGGGATGCCGGGCGACCGGGTCCGCGCCGAGGTGCAGAAGGCCAAGCGTGCCTACGCCCAGGCGCGGGCGATCGAGATCGTCGAGCCGAGCCCCGACCGGGTCGCGCCGCGTGCCGCCCATCCCGGCGCCCCCTGGCAGGTTCTCCCCTACGAGCGCCAGCTTCAGGTCAAGCACGCTCAGGTGGAGGAGGCGCTCAGGCGGATCGGGCGTCTGGAGGGCTTCGAGCTAGAGCCGATCGTGCCCGCGGTCGAGACCTGGCGCTACCGCAACAAGCTCGAGTACTCGTTCGGAGCCGGCGCCGACGGCCGCCTGGTCTGCGGCTTCCACGCTCCGGGGCACTGGGAGGAGATCGTCGAGCTGACCGATTGTCTGCTTGCCTCCGAGCCGGCCAACGCCGCGCGCGAGCGCGTTGTGCAGTGGTGCCGCGGCCAGGGGCTGCCGGCGTTCGACCGCCGCACCCGGGAAGGCTTCTTGCGCAACCTCGTGGTCCGTGAGGGTCGTCGCACCGGCGAGCTCCAGGTCCGCCTGGTCACCTCGCCGGGGCAGCTCGACCGCGAGGGCCTGATCGCGGCCGCGGGGCCGGTTGCCGGACTGCTCTGGACCCAGACCGACAGCGTCGCCGAGACCACTCAGGGCGGCCAGAGCGAGTTGCTGGCCGGTGGCGAGCATCTGGAGGAGGAGATCGGCGGTATGCAGGTGCGCATCGCCCCGAACGCCTTCTTCCAGACCAACAGCGAGATGGCCGAGCGGCTGTACGGACTGGCGATCGACTATGCGCAGCCCGCCGGCACCGACCGCGTGTACGACCTCTACTGCGGGATCGGGACCATCGGCCTGCTGATCGCGCCGCGGGTCGCCGAGGTGTGGGGCCTCGAGCTGGTCGAGGAGGCGATCGCCGACGCGATCGCGAACGCCCGGCTGAACGAGGTCGACAACGTCCAGTTCTTCGCCGGTGACGTGAGGCTCGCCATGCGCGAGCTCGTGCAGCGCGCCGGCCGGCCCGACACGGTGGTGGTCGACCCGCCCCGCTCAGGGCTCTCCCAGAAGGTTGTCCGGCGGATCATCGAGGCCGAGCCGCACCGGATCGTGTATGTGTCGTGCAATCCCACCACGCTGGCTCCCAATGCCGCCCAGCTGGTCGAGGCGGGCTACGTCCTGCGCCGGGTCAGGCCGGTGGACATGTTCCCGCAGACCCCGCACATCGAGTGCGTGGCGCTGCTCGAGCGTCGGGACGGTTAGGGTTCGCGGCTCGAGGTATGCGGGCCGTCACGATCAAAGACGAGAACCTCACCGTCGAGGATCACCCGGACCCGACGCCGGGCGCCGGCGAGTGCCTGGTCAGGGTGCATGCGGCCGGGTTGAACGGCGCGGACATGATGCAGCGCCGCGGCTTCTACCCGGCGCCGCCGGGTGCGCCCCAGGACATCCCGGGGCTCGAGCTGGCCGGCGAGGTGATCGACCGCGGCCCCGGAGCCAACCGGTTCGACGTCGGGGACCGGGTGATGGGGATCGTGGCCGGTGGCGGCCAGGCCGAGCTCGCGGTGGTCCACGAGCGCATCCTCGTGCCGGTCCCGGAGAACCTGAGCTGGACCGAGGCGGGCGCAGTGCCGGAGGTGTTCACCACCGCGCACGACGGCGTGTTCAGCCAAGCCGGGCTGAAGGCCGGCGAGCGGCTGCTCGTGCACGGCGGCGCGGGTGGCGTGGGCACGGCCGCGATCCAGCTCGGCCGCTCGGCCGGGGCGCGGGTGACCGCAACCGTCCGCAACCCCGATCATCGGGATGCCGTCGCGGAGCTCGGAGCGTCGGTGATCGCTCCCGAGGGCTTCGAGGAGCACGGGCCGTTCGACGTGATCCTCGAGCTGGTCGGCGCGCCGAACTTCCCACAGAACCTGCAGGCGCTGAACCTGTGGGGGCGGATCATCGTGATCGGCATCGGCGCCGGGGCCAAGGCGGAGGTCAACCTCGGTGTGGCCATGCAGAAGCGGGCGCGGATCTACAACTCCACGCTCCGTCCGCGTCCGCTCGAGGAGAAGGCGCTGACCGCCCGGGCGCTCGAGCGCTCGGTCCTGCCGCTGCTCGCCGCGGGTGCGGTGCGGGTGCCGATCGCCGCTACCTATCCGCTGGAGGAGGCTCCGGCCGCGTACGATCGCTTCGCCGAGGGCGGCAAGCTCGGCAAGATCGTGCTTACGATGGCTGGCTGAGCCGGGCTCTGAGCGCCTGGCCCTCAGCGGGCACAAAGCCCAAGCTATTCCTCGAACTCGTCGTCCTCGTCGGCGACCGGCACGACCTCGTCGGCGTGGACCGTGCACAGGGCCGGCCCGCCCGACTCGAGCGCCGCCTCGATCTCCGCCTTGGTCAGCTTCGCGCCGCACTCCTCGCAACGGTCGCCGA
>JAFAYP010000089.1 GCA_019240305.1 Solirubrobacterales bacterium | reverse complement strand
CGCCTGCCGACACGCCAGGAGACCGCCAAGCGTCGCATCGGTGAGAGGCGCTCGTCGCTCGTGGCCGCCGCCTTCGGATCGATCCCCATCGCTGGGTAGCGCATGCCGCCGGCAGGATTCGAACCTGCGACCCTCGGATTAAAAGTCCGCTGCTCTGCCAACTGAGCTACGGCGGCGAGAGGGCCATGATCGCGCAGGTGCGCGGACTTTGGCGCTGGACATGAGATATACGGGAGTGGATCGCCAAAGTCCTCGCCGTGGCCCGACCGCCGGCACGCCCCCGCCGTGGCTCAGTGGCGGAAGTGGCGGCGCGCGGTGAAGACCATGGCCGCACCGGCCGCGTCGACGGCGTCGACCACCTCGTGGTCGCGGACCGAGCCGCCGGGCTGGATGATCGCGATCGCGCCGGCCTCCAACGCGAGCTGGGGGCCGTCGGCGAACGGGAAGTAGGCGTCCGAGGCGAGGACGGAGCCCTGCAGCGAGGAACGGGCTTTCTCGATGGCCAGCCGGACCGAGTCCACGCGGCTCATCTGGCCGGCCCCGATCCCGACGGTGGCCAGGTCACGGCACATGATCACGGCGTTGGAGCGGACGTGCTTGCACACCTTCCAGGCGAAGGACAGCTCGCCCCACTCGGCTTCGGTCGGGACGCGCTCTGAGACCACCTGCATCTCGGAGCGCTCCTCGAGGTCGTAGTCGCGATCCTGGACGAGCATGCCGCCAACGACCTGGCGCAGCGCGGGGTCGATCATGTCCGGGTTGCGTCGCTCGCGGTCGTCGAGGATCCGCATGTTCGGCTTGTTCTCGAGCACGGCGAGGGCGTCCTCGTCGTATCCGCGCGCGAACAGGACCTCGACGAACTGACCGGCGATGACCTCGGCCAGCTCGCGATCGACCCGGCGATTGAGACATACGATGCCGCCGTAGGCCGACATGGGATCGCACTCGAACGCCTTCTGGTAGGCCTCCAGCGCGGTCTTGCCCACGGCCACGCCGCACGGGTTGTTGTGCTTGATGATCGCGCAGGCTGGGATCTGGAACTCGCTGATCGTGAGGCGGCCGGCGTCCAGGTCCAGGAGGTTGTTGTAGGAGAGCTCCTTGCCCCCGAGCTGGGAGATCATCGAGAGCACGTGGGTGCGGGCGCCCACCTGCGAGTAGTAGGCGGCCCGCTGATGAGGGTTCTCCCCGTAGGGCAACTCGAGCACCTTCTCGAACGCCCGCACCATGAGCGCCGGGAAGTCCGCCCCCTTCTCCTGGAACCAGCGGGCGATCGCGGTGTCGTAGCGAGCGGTGTAGGCGAACGCCTCGGCGGCCAGGCTCTCGCGGGTGGTCGGCGAGAGCCGGCGCGAGGACTCGCGCAGCTCGGCCAGGATCGCGTCGTAGCTCTCGGGAGTGACCACCGGGGCGACGAACTGGAAGTTCTTAGCCGCCGCACGGATCATCGAGGGACCCCCGATGTCGATGTTCTCGATCACCTCGGCGTCGTCCACCCCGCGGCGGGCCGCGGTGCGCTCGAACGGATAGAGGTTCACGCACACGAGGTCGACGAACTCGACGTCGTTCTCCTCGGCCTGGCGCATGTGCCCTGGGTCGTCGCGGAGGGCCAGCAGGCCGGCGTAGACCTTGGGATGCAGCGTCTTGACTCGCCCGTCCATGATCTCCGGGAACCCCGTGAGCTCGGTGATCTGGCGGACCTGGAGTCCGGCCTCGGACAGCTCCCGGGCGGTGCCGCCGGTCGAGACGATCTCGATCCCGAGCTCGGCCAAGCCACGGCCGAACTCCACCAGGCCGGTCTTGTCAGACACCGACAGCAGCGCGCGCGACACCTGTACCTCGCCGGCCGCAACCGATGAAAAGCGGTTCACATGCTCGGTACCCTGCTCCATATCGCCGCGGACTCTACCGTTCGATCACGACACGGCGTGGGTTCGCGGGGTCGAAGCTGACCGCCCCGCGGGCGATCAGCCGCACGGCCTCGGGCAGCAGCTCGTGCTCGATCGGATGCAGGCGTTCGAGAACCTCGGCGGGCTCCCGCGCCGAAGGCAGCTCGATCGCCCGCTGGAGGATGACCGGCCCGGAGTCGACGCCACCGTCGACGAAATGCACCGTGACCCCGAATACCTTGACCCCGTAGGAAATCGCCTGCTCGACGGCAGCCAGGCCCGGGAAGGCCGGCAACAGGGCCGGGTGGACGTTGATTACGCGGTCGGGGAACCGAGCCAGGAATTCCTCGGAGAGCAACTGCATGTACCCGGCCAAGACCACGAGCTCGGCCCCCTGCGAGGTCAGCCAGTCGGCGATCGCGAGATCCCGGCCGGATCGGTCGGGGAAGCCCTCGGCTGGAAACGCCCTTGCCGGCACACGCGCGACCCGCGCCCGCTCCAGCGCCGGCGCGTCCGGCTTGTCCGAGGCGACGGCCACGATCGAGATGCCCTCGGACCCGTGCACGTGATCGAACAGGGCCTGCAGGTTCGTACCCGTGCCCGAGGCCAGCACCGCGACGTTCATGCCGCGCAAAGCTTGGGAAAGCGGCCGCCCGTGGACCGCAGCCGCCCCTCCTGGAGTAGCTGGTCGACCCGCCCAAGCACCTCGCTGGAGTGCAGATGGGTGAACGCCCC
>JAFAYP010000054.1 GCA_019240305.1 Solirubrobacterales bacterium | reverse complement strand
GCTCTTTGAGGGCGGCGCCTCCGGCCAAACCCCGGGCAAGCGCGCTCTGAAGATCAGGGTCGTCGATGTCCAAGACGACGTGAGCATCGGCTATATCCGCGCGCTGCTGCGCTTCATCGTCAGCTGGGTGTCCTTGATCGTCCTCTTCATCGGATACCTGTCGATGCTGGGCGAGCCCTCCGGCCAGACCTGGCATGACATCGCAGCTCGATCTCTCGTCGTCGACTGGCCAAGAGCAGGCCCGCCGAGCGACTGAAAGCGGCCCAGTCGCGCTCGGAGCCACGTTTTGGCCTCTATACGTGACTTATCAGTGCTGTCGACGCTGGTCCTCTGATCCGGTCTCGGCGGCGTGGTGGTGCGCGTACTCGGCCAGCGCATCTCGGCTGACGTCGGCGAGCCGTCGCCCTTGGGAGGCGGCGATCCGCTCGAGCGCCGTCCGAGTGGCGCGGGGAACGCGGACAGTCAGGCTGGGAGTGCGCTCACGGCCGCCGGTGACCGAGGGCCGGCCGCGGGTGCGGTAATGGTGGGCCATCGCCTGCTCGGCGATCTCTGTGGCCTTGGCTTCGGTCAGACGGGTGCCGTCGGGCAGATAGAACTCCTCGGCGTCGAGGTCGACGTCGGGCCCGATCGGTTGCAGCGCGCTCTCGTCAGGTGGGGTCATGGGGTGCTCTTGCGGTAGTGGCGGGCATCACGTGCACGACAAGCCAGCAGTCCGGGCACTCGATCGCGACGATCTCAAGTTCTCGGCCGCGTTCGTCGGGCCCAAGCCAGCTGCGCGTGGTCATCTGGCCCGTCGGGTCCTGTCCGATCACCGGTGTGGTGGTGGCGATCACGTAGCGAGCGCTGGTCTTGCCGATGCGGTGCTTGCGAGCCGACCGGGTGAACCGAAGCGGCTTCACCCACCTATTATGCCATACACAAATAATTGTGCGAGGCACAAACCGGCCGAGCCACGTAAACGCCTCTTTTCGTGACTCTATGACCGCTGGCGAACAATGTTCGTGACGATCTGAGCGCAAACGTGACTCGACGGGCGGTGAGCACACATCCCCGGGGCGCCCGCCCGGGCTCTCGTCCAGCGCGGGTTTCGCCGGCATCCCTGCCGGGCTCAACGGGGGATGGATCGTCAGCCTCGGCGGATGCGAAGCAGGCCGGGTTGTGCGATCGCGATGACTTTCGCGAGCGCGTCGAGGTCCTCGCCGGCCAGCAGCTCCCCGAGCAGCGCCGCGACGCTCGGCGCCGACTGGTCGCCGGGGCGCAGGACGAGGATCCCGGCGTGCGCGCCCGGCGGGTAGCTGCGCACGACGGGCGAGCCCGCGGTCCAGCGTGACAAGCAGCCGCCCGTCGCTGGTAGCTGCACGCAGCACATCATCGTCGGGCGCGCCCCCGAGCCCCTCGTCGCGGACCGTGTCGACCTGGTGGCCGGCGTCGGCGAGCAGCTGCGCCGCCCGGCGGGGGACGTTCTCGTCGAGCTTTACCTTCACGCGCCGCCGGGCAGCGGCACGAGCTCCTCGCGCGCCAGCAGCGCCCCGTAGGCGGCCGCGGCGCGCACCCCCTCGGTCGTCAGGCTGGGATATTCGCCCAGGATCTCCTCGACGCCCATCCCCGCCGCCACGCAGTCCAGGATCACGCTCACCGGCACGCGCGTGCCCCGGACGACCACTTGGCCGTGCATCACGTTCGGATCGCTTGAGATCAGCTCCAACGGCTGGCCGCTCATGCGCCAATTCTCCCCGACCGCCGAGGCAGCTCGGAGAACTACCGAGGCGGGCGGGTCAAGGCGAACGGGCGGACACCTCTGGGCACGGCCGCGGCGACGGGCGCAGGCCGGTCCTGCTCGGCGGCCAAGGCGGCGAACACGCTCCAGGTGACGTCGTCGACGCTCAGGCGCTGCGCGGCGCGCTCGATCGCGGCCAGCTGGGCATCGAGCGCGGGCAGATTCTTCGACGGCCAGGTCCACCTCGCCCGGCCCACCCGCCAGTCGCGCGGGTGATCAAGCGGCAGGGATGCCGCGCCGTGTGATCTGGATGATCGATGCGAGGACTCGCCCGCAGGGCGTCTGAGACGCAGAGCTGATCACGGGCTGGGTGGCGCCAGACCCGCTCAGGGTCCTGCTCTCGCGCTTGCCCTCTTCGGTGCTGTCGTTGTTGGCTCTGTCCCAGGAGGCGACCAGCTCGCCGCGCCGGGCCGCCTGGCGACGCTGCGCTGGACGCATCGCCCACATCCGCTCGATCCGGTCGGCGTCGATCTGCAGGCTGGCATTAGCGCTGCCCGAGACAGGGGCTCGTCTCGGTGGCGGCGCGGGGGAGGCCGGTAAGGAGCGTCATCGCTGCGGCTGTCGGAGGCGGGCGGCTGTTGATCGCCGCGGGGTTTCCCGCTCGCGAGGGCTCCACGAGGGCGTGGGCAGACCCCAGCGCTCGGCGTAGCGGACCGCGGCGCGGTAGCGGCCGTCCAGCGGCCAGGGGTCCTGGCCGGCGCTGACGTGCCGGTCGCGCAGTTCGCGGTCGGCTTCGTGTTGGGCGCCCGCCCAGATGGCGCGGCCGGCTTTGTGGTGAGCGGGATGGTCTGAGTCGAGCAGCTGCGCGGCGGTGCGCAAGCGAGCGTCTGCGTCCAGTCGAAAGCGCAGGCGGGCGTTGACCTGCTCGGCGAGCGCCCGG
>JAFAYP010000444.1 GCA_019240305.1 Solirubrobacterales bacterium | reverse complement strand
GCGATCACTTCGTGCACCAACACCTCCAACCCGTCCGTGATGCTGGGCGCGGGGTTGCTGGCCCGCAACGCGGTGCAGCGGGGCCTCACCGTGAAGCCGTGGGTCAAGACGTCGCTGGCTCCCGGCTCTAAGGTGGTCACCGAGTACCTCGAGCGCGCCGGCCTGACCGAGTACCTGGACGAGCTCGGCTTCAACCTCGTCGGCTACGGGTGCACCACGTGCATCGGCAACAGCGGCCCGCTGCCGCCCGAGATCTCCGCCGCGGTGCAGGACAGCGACCTGGCCGTGGTGTCGGTGCTGTCGGGCAACCGCAACTTCGAAGGTCGGATCAACCCGGACGTCAAGATGAACTACCTGGCCTCGCCGCCCCTGTGCGTGGCCTACGCGATCGCCGGGACGATGGACATCGACCTCTACGACGAGCCGCTCGGCGAGGACCGCCACGGCGAGCCGGTGTTCCTGAAGGACATCTGGCCGAGCGCCTCCGAGGTGGCGGCCACGGTCGAGGACGCGGTGCAGTCGGACATGTTCCACAAGAGCTACGGGGAGGTGTTCGAGGGCGACGAGCGCTGGAACTCGCTGGAGGTGCCGACCGGCGAGCAGTTCGAGTGGGACCCGCGCTCGACGTACGTCCGCCGGCCGCCGTTCTTCGAGGAGATGCCGCGCGAGCCGACGGCGCCCGAGGATATCGAGCGGGCGCGAGTGCTGGCCGTACTCGGCGACAGCGTGACCACCGACCACATCTCGCCCGCGGGCTCGATCAAGCGTGACGGCCCGGCCGCGCGGTACCTGAACGAGCACCACGTAGAGGCGCGGGACTTCAACTCCTACGGCTCGCGCCGGGGCAACCACGAGGTGATGATGCGCGGCACGTTCGCCAACATCAGGCTGCGCAACCGCCTGGCGGGTGTGGGTGGGCATCCCCTTCCCGAGGGCGGCGTCACGATCTATCTCGGCGCCGACGGCGAGGGCGAGCAGATGTCGATCTACGACGCGGCGATGAAGTACATGGAGGCCGACATCCCCCTGATCGTGCTCGCCGGCAAGGAGTACGGCTCGGGGTCATCGCGCGACTGGGCAGCCAAGGGCACGAAGCTGTTGGGCGTCCGGGCGGTGATCGCCGAGAGCTTCGAGCGGATCCACCGCTCGAACCTGGTCGGGATGGGCGTGCTGCCGCTCCAGTTCTCGCCGGGTGAGTCCGTCGAGTCCCTCGGCCTGACCGGCAACGAGACGTTCACGATCGCGGGCATCGCGGGCGCCGATTCGGTCCCCCGCGAGCTGACCGTGCGGGCCGACGAGAAGGAGTTCGGGGTCACGGTGCGGATCGACACCCCCAAGGAGCAGCAGTACTACCGCCACGGCGGGATCCTGCAGTACGTGCTGCGCTCCCTGCTGCGGTCGTAGGGGTTCGGACTTTGGCGTTTTAGGTGTCGTATACCGAACCGGAACGCCAAAGTTCCGCGCGTCGAGGACTTCTAGGCGGCTGGCCGGAGCGCCTCGAGCTCGTCTGACTCGGCGAGCTCGGCGAGTGCCTTGCGCTCGAGCTTGCGGACCGCGTCGGAGGAGATGCCCAGGCGCCGGCCCGCCTCGCGCAGCGGTGTGGGCTCGTCGCCGTCGATCCCGTAGCGAAGCTTGACCACGTTGCGTTCGGCCTCCGGGAGCCGCTGCAGGGCGCGGCGCAGGGCGGCGTCGCGCGCGGCGAGCTCGACCTCCTCGTCGGGGGCGATGGCGTCCGAGGCGAGCAGTGCGCCGAGCGTGGTTTCCTCCTCCTCGCCCACGGGCCGGTCGAGGCTCGTCACCACGCGGGCGATCTCCCGGGTGGCCCGGATCTCCCGGAGCTCGAGCTCGGAGGCCTCGGCGATCTCGGCGTCGGTCGGCTCCCGGCCCAGCTGGGCAATCAGGGCGGCGCGGGCGCGCCCGATGCGGCGCTCGCGCTGGCCGATATGCACGGGCACCCGGATCGGCCGGGCGCGGTTGGCGATCGCGCGCTGGATCGACTCGCGGATCCAGAACGTGGCGTAGGTGGAGAACTTGTAGCCCTTGCGCCAATCGAACTTCTCGGCCGCCCGAATCAGGCCGAGCATGCCCTCCTGGATCAGGTCCAGGAGCGGCAGGTCCAGCCCCTCGTAGCTGCGGGCGTTGGAGATCACGAGGCGCAGGTTGGAGTTGACCAGCCGCTCCTTGGCGGCCAGGTCGCCGCGCTCGATCCGCTTGGCCAGTGTGACCTCCTCCGCGCGCGTCAACAAACGATGACGGCGGACCTCGGCCAGGAACAACGACATCGAGTCCATCGTCCGCTCCGCGGTCTCGGCCGGGCGCACCGATCCCTCGGCCTCGACCGAGCCGGAGCGCTCGTAGGCACGATCGTCTCGCAGCTCGATCCCACGGTCGGCCAGCAATCCGCGCAGTGACTCGAGCTCGGACTCCCGCTCGTCTACCTTCAAGTCCGCAGCCATGCTCTGGATTGCTACCCATCGGGGCGGGCCTACACACGCGCGGGATCACAGGCACGGCAATCGAGTGCGTTAGTGAATAGCCTTGGGAGCATGAGTCCGCCGGAACTGCTCATGCGGCTGTTGAGCGCGCCTGGTCCTTCGGGGCACGAGTCCGCCCCCGCGAAGGTGTGGCGCGATCACTGCTCGAGCTTCGCGCACGAGGTCGGCGGCGATCTTGTGGGCTCCTCGTTCGCCAAGGTGCCGGGGACGGCCGGCGGGCTGACGGTGGCCGTGGTGGGCCACATCGACGAGATCGGGCTGCACGTCTCGCACATCGACGACGATGGGTACCTGCGCTTCGGCCAGGTCGGCGGCTGGGATGCCGGCGTGCTGATCGGCCAGCGCGTCCGGCTGCGGACACGTCAGGGCGACGTCCCCGGGGTCATCGGCCGCAGGCCGATCCATCTGCTGAAAGACGATGACCGCAAGAAGGTGCCCGAGCTCAAGGAGCTGCACATCGACATCGGGGCCAAGAACGCCGAGGAGGCCGCCGGGCTGGTCCGGATCGGGGATGTGGCGGTGATCGACGCCGAGCCGATGGAGTTTCGCCACGAGCGGATCGTCTCGCGTTCGCTGGATAACCGGGTCGGCTGCTACGTCGCCGCCGAGGCAGCCCGGCTGGTCGCCGAGGCCGGAGGCGCACCGGGTGACGTGCTGGCCATGGCGGTCACCCAGGAGGAGACCACCTTCGCCGGCGCGCGCACCAGCGCGTTCATGCACAGGCCCGACGTGGCCGTGGTGGTCGACCTGACCTTCGCCACCGATCAGCCGGGCATCGAGCTCGGGCCGATCACCCGCCATCCGATGGACTCGGGGCCGGTGATCGCGCGTGGCACCACGCTTCACCCGCTGGTATTCGAACGGCTTTACGAGGCGGCCGAGGCAGAAGGGATTCCGTTCACGCTCGAGTCGCTCGGCAAGGGAACCGGCACAGATGCCGACGCGATCCACTTCAGCCGCGCCGGCGTGGCCACCGGGCTGGTCTCAGTCCCCTGCCGGTACATGCATTCGCCGGTCGAGATGGTCTCGGTGGCCGACTGCGATGCGGCGGCTCGCCTGATCGCCGCCTTCGCGCGGCGGCTCGAGCCCGGCACCTCGTTCGAGCGCTGAGCGGGCACCGCGATGCTCGTGCTGTTCGACATCGACGGCACGCTCCTGACCCGCGCCGGCAAGGCGCACATCGAGGCCTTGAACGCCGCGATCCACGAGGTCCACGCGGTCGATCCGGGCAATCTGCGCGACCAGGTGAACCCGGCCGGGCGCACCGACGGCGAGATCGCCCGGCTGGTCCTGCTCGCCCTCGGGGTGTCGGCCCTGCGGATCGACGAGCGGGCCGGCGACGTGCGCGAGGCCTGCTGTCGCGTGTACGCCCAGATCTGCCCACGCGATCTGAGCGAGCTGGTCGTGCCCGGCATGCCCGAGCTACTGGCCTGGCTGGGTGAGCGCGAGGGAGTCACGCTCGGCCTGGTGACCGGGAACTACGAGCCGGTGGCCCGCCTGAAGCTCGGCCGGGCCGGGCTCGGAAAGTGGTTCTCCTCGGCGCCCGGCGGCTTCGGCTCAGATTCCGAGGATCGCGCCGCGCTGCCGGCGATCGCCCGCCGGCGGGGCGGGCACGCGCCGCGCGAGCAGACCGTCGTGATCGGCGATACGCCCCGCGACATCGCCTGCGCGCGGGCCGACGGCGTGCGCTGCGTGGCCGTGACCACCGGTCAGTATGCGGCCGACGAGCTCACCGGCGCTGACGCGGTGGCGAGCGACGCCGCCGAGCTCCGCGCCCACCTGGAAGCGATAGATATATAGCTATACATATCTGGGGTTCACGGCCGCCGGGCATGGAGGCCCGGCGGAACCGGTCCCAGGGACGTCGAGCGAAGCGAGACCCGTTATCCGCGTACGAGCTTCTTGTACGTGATGCGGTGCGGGCGGTCGGCGTCGGCCCCGAGCTGGTCGTGGCGGAAGGCCTCGTAGGCCTCGAAGTTGCCCTCGAACCAGCGGACCTCGGAGTCGCCCTCGAAGGCCAGCACGTGGGTCGCGATGCGGTCCAGGAACCAGCGGTCGTGGGACACCACCACCGCACAGCCGGCGAACGTGAGCAACGCCTCTTCGAGCGCGCGCAGCGTGTCCACGTCGAGGTCGTTGGTCGGCTCGTCCAGGAGCAGCAGGTTGCCGCCGGTCTTGAGCAGCTTGGCCAGGTGCAGTCGGTTGCGCTCACCGCCGGACAGCTTCGCGACCTTCTTCTGCTGGTCGGTGCCCTTGAAGTTGAAGCCGGACACGTAGGCGCGGCTGTTGACCGTGCGCTCGCCCAGCTTGATCTGGTCCTGGCCGCTCGAGATCTCCTGCCAGACGGTCTTGTCCGGGTCGAGCGCGTCGCGCGACTGATCGACGTAGGCCAGCTCGACCGTCTCGCCGATGTGCAGGCTGCCCGAGTCGGGGTGCTCCTGCCCGGTGATCATCCGCAGCAGGGTGGTCTTGCCGGCTCCGTTGGGACCGATCACGCCGACGATCCCGCCGGGCGGGAGCATGAAGCTCAGGTCATCGATCAGCACGCGGTCGCCATAGGCCTTGCGCAGGCCCCTGGCCTCCACGACGTTCGATCCCAGCCGAGGGCCGGCCGGGATGTGGATCTGGACCTGTTCGAGCTTCACGTTGCGATCCTGGGCGAGCAGCGCCTCGTAGGCGTTCAGGCGGGCCTTGGGCTTGTTGCGCCGGGCGCTGGCGTTCAGGCGGACCCACTCGAGCTCCTGCTCGATCGTCCGCTTGCGCGCGCTCTCCTGCTTGGTC
>JAFAYP010000403.1 GCA_019240305.1 Solirubrobacterales bacterium | reverse complement strand
GGGCCGGGCCACGATCTACCGCTGGTTCGGCTCGCGCGAGGCGCTGCTCGGCGAGGTCGTTGCCCGTCAGCTCGAGATGCTGGTCGCGCGCAAGCGGGCCGAGGTACGCCGGGGCGGCGCCGCCGGGCTGCTCGAGGTGCTCGACCGCGTCAATCGGACGCTGATCCGCTCGCGCGCCGTGCGCCGGCTCCTCGAGCAGGAGCGCGACAGCGCCATGCGGATGCTCACCTCGAGCGCCGGCATCGTAGAGCCACGGGCGGTGGCCTGCGTCGAGGCGCTGATCGAGCAGGAGATGGCCTCCGGCGATTACGAGCCACCAACCGATCCCGCCACGCTCGCCTACGCGCTGGTCCATCTCCGTCACGCCTTCCTGTGGAACGACGCCACGAACGGGGTGCGGGGCGACTACGAGCGGCTGCGCGCGGTCCAGGCCGCGCTGCTCGGCATCCCGACCGGGGCCATGCGGCAGCCCGGTCGTCCGTCGCCTCGGGCGCGCTCTCGGCGCGCGCCTGAGCCTCCGGAGGGGTCCGCCCACGTCCGAGCCTAAGCGCCGCGCGCGCGGCTCGCCGCTGAGGGAACGCCGACCGAAATTCCACGCCTTCCGGCACATTCTCTAACCTCGTCGCGGATGCGGAATCGCCCGTCGAAGGTGCTTTCCTACAGGACGCGAACCCCCTGGCTGGTCCTGATGGGATTCTCCGTTCCCGTGTTCGTGATCGTGCTCATCCTCGCCTCGCTCCTTCTTGGCGCCGGGTTCTGGGCGGTCTTCGCGGCGGCCCTCGTGACGATCGCGGCGCAGGTCGTGATCGACGGACGCTGGCGACGTCGGCGCAGTTCGGTACCTCGTCCCCACCGCTAGCGGCGGATCAGTAAGCCCGGGTCGTACACCTCGCGGGCATTCACGGCACGGATATTGAGCGGGTAACGGCGCGCGAAGCTTGAAGCCGTGCTTATACTCGCGGGGCGCCGGGAGCGTTGTCTGCTCGCAAAAGGATATGGAGGGGACGTGCGGTACCTATCGAGGCTGTTGACTATCGCCCTCGTGGTCGTTCTGGCGGGGATCGTCCCGGCGAGTGCAGCTGCCGCGCAGCCGGTCGCCCGCGGCTCGATTCGTTTCATCCCCAGGTGGCCACAGGACTACGCCGACAGTCCCTGCAGCAAGAGCAGTCTGAACTCGTGGATCAAGGCCGTCGAAGATCCATACAGTGGGCAATTCTTCTACCAGAACCAGGGGTTCTGTGCCTTGCCGACCGAGATGGTGTGCCTCGCGCAGCAGTACAACACGGCACACAACACCAACGTCCCGTTCTACACCAACAGGACGTTTTACATCCGCTGTCAACAGGCCTACCGTCATATCCGGGCGCTCCGTCATGCGCGGCCGGCCCACTGGTCGGCGTGCGACATCATCGGTTGGGCGTCGATCATCGCCGGGCCGTTCCTACCGGTGGAGTCGCTGGCGGCGAAGGGTGCGGTAGTCGTTTTCGGCGCGGCGTTGAAACTCCGCTGCGGCTAGTCGACGCCCGCTAGACGAGGAGGCCGTCCCAGGCCGCAAAACACGAGGGGCAGTGCGGCGGCGACGCCGAGGTTCGACCGCGACGCGGCCTTATGGCGCTCGAAGTCATCGCGACGAGTTGGAGGCAACAGGGTCATGAAGACTTTTCCGTCGGGAATTTCGAGTTACGGGGTGCGCGCGCGCGTGGGTGTTGCGGCGGGGTTGGCGATCGGTGTGGTTGCCGCGCTGGTCGGGGTGACCTCGACGCCGGCGGTGGCGCACCCCAGCGGCGAGAGGACTCTGACTGGGGCGCAGCTGGTTTCGGCCGGTAACGGCCGCTCGAGCGGTGAGGGCGCGTTGGGTTCGCTGGTCGCGAGGGACGCGGTGTCCGCCGCCCTGGGCCGGAGCGAAGCGGCGTATGCCGTGCGCCGCGGCGCCGGCGGCCGGCTTGGCGCGGAGAGCGCGCGCGAGCATCTGCACATCACGTTCAGCGCGCTGGGCGCTCGGGTCGCGAACGGCTCAGCCTGGGTCCGGTTCGGCCTCGCGGGCGCCCGCTCGGTCGTCCCCGCGGTCTCGGCGAACCGCGTGAGCTACCGGTATGCCGGCCTCACCGAGTGGTTCGTGAATGGGCCGGCCGGCCTCGAGCAGGGGTTCACGATCACCAGGCCCCACCCGGGCGGCTGGCTGAGCCTACTGGTGAGCGCCGCCGGGAACCGTCCGGCCAGGCAGGTCGGGAGCACGGTTGAGTTCGGTGGGGCCACGGGGATCGGCTACGGCGGCCTGATGGTCACGGACCGCCGCGGCCGGCGACTCTCGGCTCGAATGGACGTCAGTCACGGGCGGGTGCGGATCAGCATGAACACGGCCGGTGCCAGCTATCCGGTAACGATCGACCCGACCATCAATCAGTCCGCCGAGCTAAACGCCCTCGGCAGCGCGTCGCTAGGGACCGGCGTGGCAATGTCCGGCTCGACCGTCGTGGTCGGCGATCCCGGCACCTCCACCACGAACGGACAGGTCTACGTCTACACCGAGCCGGCCGGCGGCTGGCAGAACACGAGCCAGCCCACCGCCGTGCTGACCCCCAACGACGCGCCCAACCCAACCGGCCCCAGCGGCCCGAACAATTTCGGCGAGAGCGTGGCCATCGACGGCGGCACGATCGTCGTGGGGGCCACGGGAGCCAACAGCGGCGACGGCGCGGTCTACATCTACGACCAGCCGGCCGGCGGCTGGCAGACCACCAGCAATCAGACCAACGAGATCAACCTCGGGGCGGGCGGCGCCGCCAGCGGCGGCGATAACTTCGGCATCAGCGTCGCCGTCTCAGGGTCCACGGCAGCGGTTGGGGCCGACGGAGCGGGAACGCACGGCAACGGCGAGGTATTCGTGGTCAACCTTGCGAACAGCCAGACGCAGACGCTCAATCCCTCCAACGACGTCAACGCCGCAACCCCGTATGGGTTTGGCGGTAGCGTGTCGATCTCCGGCTCCACGCTGGTGGTCGGGGCCATCGCGCAGGGCAGCGACGGCACGGCTTACATCTACAACGGGGTCCCCTCGAGCCCGATCACAATCGCCGGCACTGGCGGCTCCGGAACCTTCGGCTCGAGTGTGGCCACCAACGGCTCGACGGTCGCTGTCGGCGCTCCCCAGGACGGCGCCAACGGTGGGGGCGAGGTCGACCTTTACAACACCACCGGCCAGCCGGTCGGTGTGCTCGGCGACCCCAACGGGCAGAGCGCCGACGACTTCGGAGTCGACGTGGCGATGTCCGGCTCGACCGTGGTAGTCGGAGCCGACCAGGCGGCGTCAAACGCCCCGTCAGCGTCCGGCAACGGTCTGGCCTATGCCTTCGATACCTCGGGGCAACAGTTGGCCCAGCTCAGCTACACGGACCCCAGCCCCAATTTCACGGTCAGCAACGACGACTTCGGGGTCAGCGTGGGGGCATCCCCCAACGGGATCGTGGTCGGGGCCGACGGGCATGGCGCCGGAGGTTCCGCGTACGTGTATGGCGAGACGCTGAGCGCCACGACGAGCGGGTCGGGTACGGTCAGCTCCTCCGACGGGCAGGTCTCGTGCCCGGGCGACTGCTCGGCCACCTACATCCCGGGCGCGCAGGTGACGCTGAACGCGACCCCGGCGACTGGATCGGTGTTCACGGGCTGGAGCGGCGCCTGCTCAGGCACCGGTCCGTGCCAGGTGACGATGTCTCAGGCCCAGGCGGTGACGGCCACCTTCGCGGCGCAGAGCGGGGGACCCCCGAACACGGCTCCGCCGGTCAACACGGCTCCGCCGACCATCACCGGCACCGGGCAGGTCGGCGCGACACTGGCGTGCTCACCAGGGCAGTGGACGGGAAGCCCCAACTACGCCTACCAGTGGGAGCGCAACGGCGCGGTGATCCCCAGTGCCACCACCAGCACCCACACGACGACCTCCGCGGATCAGAACACGACGATCCAGTGTCTGGTGACGGCTACGAACGCCGGGGGCTCAGCATCGGCGATCAGCAATGGCATTACCGTGGCCAACGCGCAGCCGCCGACCGGAACTCTGACCCTGTCGCGGGGACAGGTGGTCGGCCACAACCATCTCAGGTTCTCCTGCACGGCGACCACGGTCAACCTAACCCGGTGCACGATCACGGCTCTCGTCCACGGCCGGGTCCTGGCCTCCGGGACGGCGCCTGGTAACGGCAGCACCGCGACCGTGCAGCTCACGCTCACGAAATACGGGCTCAAACTGTTGGGCCAGCACCCCTACGGCGTGCGCGTCGCGATCGATGCGGCAGCCACGAGCACGGCCAGCCAGGCGCTGACCGCCACCCGGTCGGTGTTGTTGGGCATGGCCCAGCAGATGCTGATCCCGGCGCAGGGAATGTTCGCGCCCAACCTCCCGCAGCTCACCCCGTTCGGCAGCTCGTTCCTGCGCTCGGTCGCCGCGGAACTACGTCACCGCGCGGCACGCGTCGTGTGTCTTGGGTACACGGCCGCTCCCGGCGACCGGCTGCAAAACACGCCGTTCTCGCTGGCGCTCTCGCAGGAGCGAGCCCAGCTCGCCTGTAAGTTCCTGCGACGCGGTCACGTCAGCGCCACCTATGGCACCGAGGCGCTGGGCAAGATCGATCCGCTCGTGCCCAACACGACGCCGGCGAACCTGGCGCGGAACCGGCGAGTCGAGTTCCGGGTCACCAGCGGGCTTCAGATCAAGGCCTGACCGGACCGGGGCACGCTCCGATCGACCACGACGGGCCCTCGCCTACGACTTTCAGCCGATGGTGATGGTTCCCGTCCCGGAGCCGCTGCCCCCGGAGGTGTGGGTCCAGCTGAACGACTGTCGCCCACGTTTGCAGGTGTTCCGATCTGGGCTGGAAGAAGCTCCGCCACTACCACCGATGGCCGTGGTTCCGCTTCCTGTGAAGCTCCAACCCCCCGGACAGCGGTTGCGAACCGCCCAGTAGCGCGCGGTGCGACAGCTCGTGTTCAACGTCCTGACGTTACGCGTGTGAGAGTTCGCATTGCCGCATGCCCGGCTGTTGCTGTTCGCGAGGCTCGCCGAGGGCAGAACTGCGATGGCACCCCCTGCCGCGACGGCCGCCAGCCCGATCGTGGCGCGCTGGATGACGGTCTTGATCATCAAGATCTCCTTACTGACGCCCGTGGGGTCCCGCTCACGGGCATGTGGATCGCTGGATCGGGAGAGGTTAGACGGCCGCCGCGGGCATTCTCGACGTGTTCCATCGCAGCCGGGCTGACGTCACGGGTGGGACGCGTTCATCTCCTCATCCGCGATCGGCTCAGTCGCCTCACTCGCGGCGGTCGCCGGCTCGGCTGACCCGCGGCCGCGCCGGGACCGAATCGCAGAGCCGGCGCCGCGCTTGATCACCCGCACGCCGCCCTGAATCCCACTCGGCCACACCAGCATGGCGACGATCAACACCAGCCCGTACACCGCGATCGGCAGGTTGTGCGAGACGTTGGACGAGAGCGAGAACGAGCCGGCGATGTCGGTGGTCCAGTTGGGCAGGAACACCAGCAGTGCGGCGCCCCACACGGCACCGGCCAGCGACCCGAGGCCGCCGATGACCACCCCGGCGAGCAGTGTCAACGACAACTGCAGGGGAAACGCTCCGGGTGAGGCGACCTGGGTCACGGCCGCGAGCAGCCCGCCACCGAGGCCGGCGCAACTGGCGCTGATCGTGAACGCGAGCGCCTGCTGACGGCCGACGCGCAGGCCCGACAGGGACGCCGCGATCTCGCCGTCGCGCACGGCGCGCCAGGAGCGCCCGACCGCGCTGTGCGTCAGGTTGTAGAGCACGAACACCACGACGAGCGCGCCGGCGCAGGCGACCCATGCCTCCCACCGCTCGAGTTGGAAGTTCGCGCCGAGCCACGGGGGCGCGATCGGGGGGTTGACGATGAGTCCGTTCTCGCCGCCGAAGAAGGCCGGGAACTTGTCGGCCAGCGCCGGTAGCCCGACGGCGAAGGCGAGCGTCGCTCCGGCCAGATACGGGCCGCGAAGTCGGCTCGCCGCAACGCCGACCGGGATCCCGATGAGGATGGAGGCGGCCACGGCCCCGCTCAGTGACGGGAATACCGACCAGCCCACCGGGCTGGCGTTCAGCTTCGCGAACGTGTACCCCCCGACCGCCATGAACGCCCCCTGGCCGAGCGAGATTTGGCCGCTCGCGCCCGCGAGCACGGTCAGCCCGGCGAGCACGCAGAAGTAGTAGGCCCCGTAAGCGATCTGGAGGTTGCGGTAGGAGCTGACCGAGTCCGTGACAACGATCAGCACAACTCCGGCGACGAGGACGATCGCGAGTGAGCGCAGGAGGGTGCTTCCGCGGAAGACCCCGACGAGCTTCGAGGTCACACGCGCCGCTCCTTGGTCGCCGAGAACAGCCCGGTGGGCCGGATCATCAGCACGATCACCAGGATGACCAGCGCGGCCAGCGGCACCAGGGCCGAGCCCTCGTAGCCGGACACGTAGGACAGGGCCAGCCCGAGCACGACCCCGCCGATGACCGCGCCGGGCGGACTGTCGAGTCCACCCAGGACGGCGGCCACGAAGCCGATGATCAGGATCGGGTCGAAGCTGTTAGGTCCCAGGAACACCGATGGTGCGACCAGAACACCGGCCATCGCGCCACAGGCCGCGGCCAGCGCCCAGCCGACGGTGAGCATCCGCCCGACCCGGACTCCGAGCAGCCGCGCGACCTCGGGCGCGAACGCGGCGGCACGCATGCGCAGTCCGAGCGAGGTCCCCCGGAAAAGCACCGCGAGCGCCACCGCAACCGCGATAACCACCAGCACGGTGAAGGTGTCGTTGGGGGTGAACAGCAGGTTGGTGGCGCCCACCCGGTAGCCGCGAAGCGAGAAGGCAGCCGGGAACGAGCGCGGCGTGTTGCCCCAGATCATCCCCGCCACCGCGACCAGCAGCGTGTACAGCCCCAGCGTCATGATCACGGCGTTCAGCGGCGGCGCATTCTCGACCGGACGGACAGCCACCCGCTCGACGATCGCCCCGAGCACCAGCCCCGAGGCGAGTGCCACCACGAACCCGAGCACATATGAGCCGCTCGAGTTGATCACCGCCGAGGCGATGAACGTGGTGATCATCAGCATCGCTCCCTGGGCGAAGTTGACGATCCGGGTCGAGCGCCAGATCAGGACCAGGGCCAGGGCGACCGCGGCATAGATCGCCCCGGTGGAGATGCCGTTCAGCGTGAGGTCGATGAACTTGGTCACGGTCGGGCGGCCGCCTAGAAGCCAAGGTAGGCGTGGAGCAGGCGGTCGTCGGCGACGAGCTGCTGCGGATCCCGCTCGGCGACCACCCGACCCAGGCTCAGGACGACTCCTCGATTGGCGATCGACAGCGCGCTGCGCGCGTTCTGCTCGACCAGCAGCACGGCCAGACCGAGCGTGTCGGCCAGCCGGCGGACCATGCTCATGATCTGGGCCACCAGCACCGGAGCGAGCCCCAGCGACGGCTCGTCCAGGAGCAGCGCGCGTGGACGCCCCATCAGTGCCCGGCCGATCGAGAGCATCTGCCGCTCGCCGCCCGAAAGCCGCGAGGCCGGCTGGCTGGCGCGTTCCTCGAGCCGCGGGAACAGCTCGTAGACCTCCCGGATGGGCATCGCGTCGCGGCCTCGCCACAGGCCGCCGAGCCGGAGGTTCTCCTGGACGGTCAGCTCGGTGATCACCCCGCGGCCCTCAGGCACGTGCGCGATGCCGAAGCGGACGATCTCCTCGACCGCCCAGCGCGTGATGTCCTCGCCCTCCATCCGCACATGGCCCGATGTCGGACGCACCAGCCCGCAGACGGTCCGCAGCAGCGAGGTCTTGCCGGCGCCGTTGGCGCCGAGCACCGCGGTGACGGTTCCCTCCGGCACCTCGAGCGTGACCCGGTCGACCGCTCGGATCGGGCCGTAGTCGGTGGTCAGCTCCTCAAGCGTGAGCATCCTCGGCTCCTCCGCTCCGAAGCGCGTCGTCCTGCACGGCCTCGCGTCCCAGGTAGGCCTCGAGCACGCGCGGATCCTGCCGGACCGTGGAGGGGTCGCCGTCGGCGATCACGCGCCCGAAGTCGAGCACCACCAAGCGGTCGCACACCGAGACGACAAAGTCCATGTGGTGGTCGACCAGCATGACGGCGACCGATGAGCCGACCGAGCCGATCAGATCACCGAGTTCGGACAGCTCGCGCGCATCGAGACCGCCGGCCGGCTCGTCGAGCATCAACAGCTCCGGCTCGCAGGCCAGGGCGCGGGCCAGCGCCACGCGCTTCTGCACCGCATACGGGAGCGTGCCCGGCAGGCGATCGACGACGTCCTCACAGCCCAGGCGACCAAGGGCGACCAGTGCCCGGTCGCGTAGGCGCCGCTCGTCGGCGTCCGACCACGGGAGCCCGAGCATCGCCAGCGGCAGCCGGGCGCGACGGAAGCGCTGCGCACCGACCATCACGTTTTCCAGCACGGTCAGGCCCCCGAACAGTCCCACACCCTGGAGCGTCCGGGCGATCCCGAGCGATGCCAGGCGGGCCGGGTGGACGCCGGTCAGTGGCTTGCCGCCCCAGCTGAGCGTTCCTGACTGCGGGCGCACGAACCCGCAGATCACGTTGAACAGGGTGGTCTTACCGGCCCCGTTCGGACCGATCACGCCGAGTACTTCTCCCGGCGATACCTCGACCGACACCCCCTCGAGCGCCCGGATTCCACCGAACGAGACCACGACGTCGAGAACCGATAGCCCGCCGGCGCCGGTGAGCGGCTCCCTCGGCTCCCTCGTCTCCACGCGCGCAAGCTACATCAGCACATCGCGCCTGCCAATAGTGAGACACGCGGGGCTACGAGTTCTTAATGACGATGCCGTAGAGGATGTCGGCGACGTGCTCGGTTGAGTCGATCGCGGCCTCGAGGCGCTCGAACAGGTCCTTCCAGCGGATCACCACCATTGGGTCGATGCGCGCGTCGAATAGAGAAGCGACGGCTTCGCGGGAGATCCGGTCGCCCTCGTTCTCGAGCCGATTGACTTCCACCGTGTGCTCGGAGATCTCCGTCTTGAACCCACGCAGGAGCGGGATCGCCTGGGCGATTTCCCGGCAGGCCAGGGTGAGGACGTTGGCCAGGCTGATCGACTGGTCCATCGGCGCCTCGATCCGGTAGAGGCCGAGGTAGTCGGCCACTTCCTCGGTGTAATCGACGATGTCGTCCAGGGCCGAGGACAGAGCCAGGATGTCCTCGCGGTCGATCGGGGTGACGAACGTGTGGTTGAGCCGATCGATGATCTCGTGGGTGATCCGATCTCCCTCGTGCTCGCAGTCGCGGATCTCGGCCGCGAGCTCCTCGCTGTCGGGATAGTTCACCAGCAGCCGCTCGAGCAGCTCGGCCGCGAGCACGGCGTTTCGGCCGGCCTCCTCGAATAGCTCGAAGTAAGCCCGGTCGCGCGGAGCGAACAGGTCTCCGAGCCGCGGCATCCCGCCGGATGGTATTGGCCGGGAGCCTACGGCGCGGCGATGTCGGCCAGGCCGGCCTCGAACGTGAGCAGCTCGTGCTCGTCGATCGAGTACGTGTGCTCCGGCGCAGGGAACGCGCCGACGCGCACCTCGGAGGCGTAGGCGGCCACCCCGGCCACCATCTGCTCGCGGAGCTCGCCGTAGCGCTTGGCAAAACGGGGCGCATGGCCGTCGTAGATGCCGAGCAGGTCGTGGAACACGAGCACCTGCCCGTCGGTGGCCGGACCCGCGCCGATGCCGATCACCGGGATCTCCAGCCGCTCCATCAGCCGCTCGGCGACGGCGGCGGGAATCGCCTCGAACACCAGCGAGAAACAGCCCGCGTCCTGCAAGGCCAGCGCATCGCGCGCCACCGACAGCGCGCGCTCGGCCGTCCGGCCCTGGGCGCGGTAGCCGCCGAGTGCGGTGGCGGTCTGCGGCGTCAGGCCGACGTGCCCCATAACCGGGATGCCGGCCTCGACGATCGCTCGGGCGCGCCGCACGCTCGAGCCGCCGCGCTCGAGCTTCACCGCATCGCACCCGGCCTCCTTGACGAAGCGCTGGGCGGTGGCGATCGCCTGCTCATCCGACGCCTCGTAGGAGCCGAACGGCAGGTCTCCGACCAGCAGAGGGGTCTGCAGGCCGCGCCTGGCGGCCGCCGCGAGCATCAGCATCTCATCGGTCGACACCGGCACCGTGGAGGAGTAGCCGAGCACGGTCATCGCGCCCGAGTCGCCCACCAGCACGAGGTCGACGCCGGCCGCCTGGGCGACCTGGGCGGAGGGATAGTCGTAGGCGGTGACCATCACGATCGGCTCGCCGAGCCGCTTCTTCTCGGCCAGCCGCGGCAGCGTCATGGGCAGCGGTGACTCGAGGTTGTGGGGGATCGGGATGCGGGGGGTGGCAGACACGTCGGTCCTCCGTTCACGCGGTGGTTGGCGCCCGCTGCGGGGTCGCCACCTCGCGGTTGTGGTTGAGCGATGGCTGGAGCAGCTGGTTGTCGATCAGGCGCGTGGCGCCGACGTGCGCCGCGAGGACGGCGAGCACGTCGCGCTCGATCTGGCCCACCGGCTCGAGCGTCTCGGCGGACACGAACTCGAGGTAATCCGGCTCGATCGCGGCGGCGGTGAGCTCGGCCAGCGCCCGAGTGCGCAGGGCGGCGGGGTCGCGCTCGCCGGCGCTGAAGGCTTGCTGGGCCGCGAACAGCGCCCGGTGAAGCGCCGCGGCGCGCGCCCGCTCGTCGGCCGACAGGTGGGCGTTGCGACTCGAGAGGGCCAGTCCATCCGGCTCGCGCACGGTTGGGCAGACC
This sequence comes from Solirubrobacterales bacterium, assembly GCA_019240305.1. Taxonomy (GTDB): domain Bacteria; phylum Actinomycetota; class Thermoleophilia; order Solirubrobacterales; family Solirubrobacteraceae; genus Palsa-465. The sequence continues at coordinate 428 of JAFAYP010000403.1, read as the reverse complement.
TCGATCCGCACCGGGATGTCGAGATCGCGCACGAGCCGGCGGATGACCAGCGCCTGCTGGGCGTCCTTCTGCCCGAAGTACGCCACGTCCGGGCCGACCATGTTCAGCAGCTTGGTCACCACGGTGGTCACTCCGTCGAAGTGGGCGCGGCCGCGGTGCGCGCCTTCGAGCGTCTCGGTGATCCCGGCGACCGAGACCGTCGTGGCGAAGCCCCGGGGATAGACCTCCTGGGCCGGCGGGGAGAACAGCACATCGACTCCGAGCTCGGCCGCCAGCGCCTCGTCGCGCTCGTGGTCGGCGGGGTATCTGTCCAGGTCAGCTGGATCGTTGAACTGGGTCGGGTTCACGAACAGCGAGACGACAACCACGTCGCAGTCGCATCGGGCCTGTCGCATAAGGGACAGGTGACCGTCGTGCAAGGCGCCCAT
>JAFAYP010000251.1 GCA_019240305.1 Solirubrobacterales bacterium | reverse complement strand
GAAGGAGATCGACCAGCTCTGGAGCATGGTGTGCACGCCGCTGGCGTTGCTGGTCAGCGCGCTGGTCAGCGCGGTCGAGTCAAGCGTGAGGTCGCCGGCCAGGGCGCTCTGGGAGACGGTACCGGTCCCGGTCGTGGCGCCGGTGCTCACGCCGATGTCGAGCATGCTGCTCATCGAGCCCGTGAGACCGCCCACGGCGGCCGTCATCTGATCGCGCATGGTGTAGAGCAGCTGCTGGAGATCGGAGTCCCCGTACAGCACGCCCTGGCTCGGGTTCGAGCTGCTCGGCGTCGTCGTGAGCTGGGTCTGGATCGCGCTGATCGCCGAGTTGTAATCGGTGATGAACTTCTGCACCGCGGTCTGGATGTTCTGCTGGCTGGGAGCGGGCGAGCCGACGGTGACGGTCACGGGCGTCGAGCCGGTGATGCCGTTGAGGCTGATCGTGAGCCCGGGGATCGTCTGGGTGGCGCCGGGGGTGCCGCTGTTCGGGGTGGACACGGCTGCGCCGGTGATCGTGTTCGACGTGGAGTACTGGGTCTGGCTCTCGCCGTTGATCGTGTAGGCGGCGTTGGTGCCGGCGACGTAGTTGACCGAGCGGTTGGAGTCGGTCAGGTAGCCCCCGGGATCGGTGACCGAGATGTCGCTGCCGGGGGAGGAGGGCGCGCCGGTCTGCCGGCTTGACAGAACCACCGTCGCCGGGCCACCGTTCACAGGCTCCTGCGTGACGGTCGCCCAGACGCTCCCCTTCGGATCGGCGTTGATCTGGCTGACCAGGCTGTCGGCGGATGCTCCGGCGGCCAGCGAATACTGAGAGGTGCCGATCGTGATCGTGTCGGCGGACGTGGGGGAGGTGAACTGGAACGTCTCATGCGACGCGCTCGCCAGCGCGCTGACCTGGATCGAGTAGCTGCCCACCACCGCGCCGGCGCCGTTGTTCGCGGTTGCGCTGACCAGCGTGGAGTCGGTCGAGGTGATCGTCTGGGCGTTGGCGAACAGCGTCGGGCTGCCCAGCGCCTGAGCGTCATTGGCCACCGTCTGCAGCGCGTTCTGGATGCTGGTCAGCTGGGTATTGAGCGCCGTGAGGCCCGTCTGCTGGTTCTGCAGGTTGGTCACCTGCTGTTGCTGGGAGGCCATCAGCGCCTGGATCACGGCGTTGGTATCCAGGCCGGAGGCCAATCCGGTGATCTGCAGCCCGCCGCCGCTCAGCGAGCTCAGCGAGCTGCCGCTCGCATACTGGTTCGAGCTCGTGGTGCTGCCGCTTGAGATCGGCTGAGTGGACATCGTCGTCTCTGTAATCGGCGGCTAGTTGCCCGGACTGGAGAGCGGCTGGCCGGATGCGACGTCCAGCGCCGTGCTGGCCGGGACCGTGAACAGCAGGTTCCCGTGCACGTCGTGGACCTCGACGCTCAGCTTGCCGGTGGCCTCGTTGATCTTGAAGCGCAGCTCGGTTCCCTCGGCCTGCAGGTTGTGGTAGGCCTGATTGGCCACGCCGATGGCGTCATGTACCTCCGGCGGAGGGCTGGCCGGGATCGTGTCGACGGTCACCGTGTCGGTGTCCGGCGCACGCGTGGGCGCAGGCGCCGAGGATCGGGCCGTCTGGGACGGTGCGGATGCGGGCGTCCTGCCCACCGAACCGATGTCGAAGCTCATTGCATTCCTCCTTGGATGCGCGGTTCCTACCTATCTTCCGTACGGGATTTCTCCCCGTACAGGAGGGGTAATCGAGCGCATCGCGGAGAACTTGAGCGCGATCTGGCCTTTCTGTTTAGTTGTCCGAGGGCCTGGACTACGCCGTGAGCGCCATCTCCGGGCCGCTCGCGTGCGCGCAGCGGCGCACGAGCTCTCGTGCGGCGGTGCTGGCCGGGTCAAGCGCGAGCGCCTCGCCGGCGAACACGGCGGCGTCCGCTATCTGCCCGCTGCGCTCGGCCACGCGGGCCAGGCCGATCAGCGACCGTGCGTCTGGCTGGGCGGCGCACACGGCCATCCACTCCTGGGCGGCCTGGGGCAGGAAGCCCTGATCGAGGTACATCGAGGCGAGCACCTCGCGCTGCTCGCGCTCGGGGAGGGCCGAGTTGTGCAGCAGGGGGATGAGGCGTTCGAAGCCCTCGAAGTCATGGGCCCGCAGCAGCGTCTCGAGCAGCACGCCGAGCAACGGGGTGGCCACCACCGGCAGGCTCGGCAGCGGCTCCTCGGCACCGCCGGCGATCTGGAGCCAGCCGGCGAACACCTCGCGTTCGGCCGCCGAGACGCCGACACGCGCCGCGCGGGCACTCGCCTCGGCGGCGCCGCCGAGATCGCCGCCGGCGATCCGGCCGGAAAGCTCGATCCGCGCGGCCAGGCCGGCGTACGGGTCCTCGTCGGCCACCCGGGCGGCCTCGCTGGCGGCCTCGGCGTAGCGGCGCTGGTGCAGCAGCGCCTCGGCCAGCTGCACGCGCGACTGGGCACTGTTCGGTCGCGCCCGGAGCACGGCCTGGAACTGCGTCTCGGCGGCGGCCATCGCGCCGTGGCGGTAGAAGGTGCCGCCCAGGATGAAGTGCACGGCCGCGGACAGGCTCCCGAGGTGCTCCTCGACCTGCTCGGCGATCACCGCGGGGTCCGCCCCGCTCCGGAGCTGGAGGCTCACATACGGGTCGATCCCGGGCAGGAAATCGGGGTGCTCGGCCAGGCACCAGTCGAGCAACGCGCGGGCGGGCTCGAGCTCGCCACGGCCCAGATACAGCTCGGCCAGCGCGATCCGCGGACGGTAGGTGCCGGCGCCGACGGCCGCGCCGTAGCGGGCGGGGGCGTCGCCCATCTCGATGCACCGCTCCCAGTAGGAGATCGCGTCGATCTCCTCACCGAGGGTCAAGGCGGCTTGGGCCTGGGAGTAGACCAGGTCGGTGAAGCCGGGGAAGCGCTCCAGGCCGTCCTGGGCGCGCGTGATCGCCTCGTGCAGGCGCCCGCAGGACCGAAGCGCGGTGACCAGGCGGTAGACCAGGGCCGGCACGTAGTCGTTTTCCAGCTCGCCGTGGACCTTGACCAGATCCCAGGAGCGCTCGAATTCGGTGAGGGCGGAGCGGTAGTCCCCGAGCACCGAATACTCGGTGCCCAGGTTGAAGTGCAGGAACGCGGTGTCCGTCCCCTCGGACTGCTGGGCCTTCAGCAGCTCGAGGTTGCGGCGCGATTTCTCCTTGGCGTCGCGCACCGCCCCGAGATAGCCGTAGTGATCGACCCGGACCGGACAATGCTCGATCCGGCCGACCGCGTAGGTCGGGAGCTGCTGGGCGATCTGCTCGTGCAACCGGCCCTCGAAGCGATAGTGCGGGCGGTTGCGGAACACGCGCATGGCGCTGTTGGTGACCGCTTCACCCGTGCCGCCCTCTCCGGTGAAGCTGGTCATGACCAGGTAGAACGCCTCGCGCCAGACGCGGCCGGTGAGGGACCGCAGACGCTTGACGTCGTCGCCGGCGAGAACCTCGTCGGCGTCGAGGTAGATGATCCAGTCGGTGGTGGCGTGCTCGAAGGAGGTATTGCGGGCGTCCGAGAAGGAACCGGTCCACGGCTGCTCGATGACCTTCGCTCCGAACTCGCGGGCGATCTCGACCGTGTGGTCGGTCGAGCCGGTGTCGACGACGATGATCTCGTCAACCGCGGGGGCGGCGGCGGCAAGGCACTTGGGGAGCATTTCCTCCTCATCCTTGACGATCATGCACAACCCGAGCGTCAGGTTCCTGGCCGGCTGGGCCTTCGGCGCCAGCTTGCGGGCCCGGGCGGACAGGCCCGGGACCGAGGCGTGGAGCGGCTTGCCCGGGCGGTAGCCCTTGCGCCGGCGCTCGAGCTCCCGGAGGTTGGCGGTGAGATGGGGGAGGGCGGGATCCAGGCGCTGGGCGGCCTTGAACAGGGCGCGGGCGGCGTCTAGGCTCCACAGCTCGTACAGGGCGACACCGGCGTAGTTCAGGAGGACCGGCTCGCGTGGCTCCTCCTCCAGCGCCCGGAGCGCTCCGTCGGCGACCGCGACGAACAGCTGGGTCGCCTGGGTGGTCGAGGCCGCCTTGGAGCTGGCGCTGAGTCCCTCCTCGATCAGCAGCACGCGCGCGTGGTAGCGCGCGTGGCTGTCCTCGTGCTCGGCCGCGCGGTCGAACAGGGCCTTGTAACGGTCGAGCTGGTTGACGGCCAGCTGCAGGCGAGCTTGCTCGCGCAGCCGAGCGCCGAACCCACTGCCCGATTCGCTGACCGGGACGGCGGCGGCCGTCTGCGGCGCGGCGGCGATCCGCAGCCCTCCGCCACCGAGGCGTGCGGGAGCGTCGCCGGCGGAGCCGGTCGAGTCATCGGGCGTGGGTATGCCAGTAAGCCGAAGGGCCATGCGAGGGAACCACCTTCCGAGGAGGAAGCCTTCTGGATCATCGGCATGTGGCTGGTGAGCTTTAGCGGAGCTTGGCGTCGAGTCGGTAGGCCCAGGCCAGCGTCTCGGCCACCGCCGTCCACAGCTCCTGGGGGACGTCGGCGCCGAGCTCGAGCCGCCCCAGGGCCTCGGCCAGGGCCGGGTCGTGGCGGACCGGGATGCCCGCTTCGCGGGCAGCGGCCAGGATCCGCTCGGCGATCAGCCCGGTGCCGGTGGCGGTCACGCGCGGGGCGTGCTCGCCCCTCTCGTAGCGCAGCGCGGTGGCGCGCCGGCGCTCGGGCGGCCGATCGCGCTCAGGCATACAGGTCCAGCGGCTCGCGGCGGGGAGTTATCTCGACCGTCACCGGGCGGTCCAGGGCGGCGGCGAGGGCGTCACGGAGCTCTCCGGC
>JAFAYP010000106.1 GCA_019240305.1 Solirubrobacterales bacterium | reverse complement strand
ACCAAGGGTGAGGAGCCGACGGCCAGCATGGGCAACGACGCCGCCCTGGCCGTGCTGTCCGACCGCCAGCCGCCGCTGTTCGCCTACTTCAAGCAGCTGTTCGCGCAGGTCACCAACCCGCCGATCGACCCGATCCGGGAGAACGTGGTGATGTCGCTGCAGGCCGGCGTGGGCGCCGAGGTCAACCTGCTGAGCGAATCGCCGGAGCAGGGCCACCAGCTGGTCATGGACCAACCGATCCTGCGCAACCACGAGCTCGAGAAGCTCCGCCAGGTCTCGCACGAGATCTTCGACGCGGCCACGCTCGACATCACGTGGCCGATCGAGCAGGGGTACGAGGGCATGGAGGCGCGCCTGGAGGCGCTGTGCGAGGAGGCCGCCGGCTACGTCGACAACGGGGCCAACATCCTGATCCTGTCGGACCGCAACCTGGGCGCCGAGCGGGTCGCCATGCCCTCGCTGCTGGCCGTGGCCGCCGTCCACCACCACCTGGTGCGGCGCGGGACGCGGCTGCGCACGGGTCTGGTGATCGAGTCCGGCGAGCCGCGCGAGATCCACCACATGGCCACGCTGATCGGCTACGGGGCGGCGGCGATCAACCCGTACGTGATGTTCGAGTCGCTCGACGAGCTGGCCGATCGCTCGCTGCTCCCCGAGGACCTGGGACGCGAGGAGGCCGAGAAGCGGATCGTCAAGGCGATCGGCAAGGGCCTGCTCAAGACGATCTCCAAGATGGGGATCTCGACCATCCAGTCCTACTGCGGCGCGCAGATCTTCGAGGCGGTCGGGCTCGAGCGTGAGCTGATCGACCGGCACTTCACGGGCACCGCCTCGAGGATCAGCGGGGTAGGGCTCGAGCAGCTGGCTCAGGAGGCCCTCGAGCGCCACTTCCGCGCCTACCCGCGCACCGATCGCGAGGTGCTGCCGGTGGGCGGCGTGCTCCAGTGGCGCCGGCACGGAGAGCTCCACGTGTGGAACCCGGACACGATCGCGACCCTGCAGCACGCCGTAGCGGGTCCCGGCCACCCACGCAACGGCGATCCGCGGGAAACCTACGCCGAGTTCGCGCGGATGGCCAACGAGGAGTCGGTGCGCCGCGCGCTGCTCCGCGGGCTGATGACGCTCCGTCCGGCCGGTGAGGCGATCCCGCTGGCCGACGTCGAGTCCGCCACATCGATCGTCAAGCGCTTCACGAGCGGCGCGATGAGCCTCGGCGCGCTTGGGCGCGAGGCGCACGAGACGCTGGCGATCGCGATGAACCGGCTCGGCGCGCGCTCCAACACCGGTGAGGGCGGCGAGGATCCGAGCCGCTACCAGCCCGATCCGAGCGGCGACCTGCGCCGCTCGGCGATCAAGCAGGTGGCCTCGGGGCGCTTCGGCGTCACCGTCCACTACCTGGTCAACTGCGACCAGCTCCAGATCAAGATGGCCCAGGGGGCCAAGCCGGGCGAGGGTGGCCAGCTCCCCGGCCACAAGGTCGACGAGTACATCGCCTGGCTGCGCAGCTCGACGCCGGGCGTTGGGCTGATCTCGCCCCCGCCGCACCACGACATCTACTCGATCGAGGACCTCAAGCAGCTGATCTACGACCTGCGCTGCGCCAACCCGACGGGCTCGGTGTCGGTCAAGCTGGTCAGCGAAGTGGGCGTGGGGACGGTCGCCGCCGGGGTGGCCAAGGCCAACGCCGACCACGTGACGATCGCCGGGCACGACGGCGGGACCGGCGCCTCACCGCAGTCCTCGATCCAGGGCGCCGGCGTGCCGTGGGAGATCGGGCTGGCCGAGACCCAGCAGACGCTGCTGCTCAACGACCTGCGCAGCCGGATCGTCGTCGAGGTCGACGGCGGGATGCGCACCGGGCGCGACGTGGTGGTCGGCGCGCTGCTCGGCGCCGACGAGTTCGGCTTCTCGACCGCGCCGCTGATCGCGATGGGCTGCATCATGATGCGCGTCTGCCATCTGAACACCTGCCCGGTGGGGATCGCCACCCAGGATCCCGTGCTGCGCCAGCGCTTCCGCGGAACTCCCGAGCACGTGGTCAACTACCTGATGCTGGTGGCCGAGGACGTGCGTCAGATCATGGCCTCGCTGGGAATCAGGCGCTTTCAGGACATGATCGGGCGAACCGAGCTGCTCGACATGGACGATGCGATCGAGCACTGGAAGGCCAGCCGGGTCGACCTCTCGATGGTCCTGCAGACGCCCGAC
>JAFAYP010000192.1 GCA_019240305.1 Solirubrobacterales bacterium | reverse complement strand
TCACGCCGCTGGAGCTCCGAGCTCAGCGTGTATTTCAGCCACGTGGCCATCCGGGCCATCGGACCGTTGGAGATCGGCTTGCCGGCCCGCATCGGCCGGACGTAGACGTCCTCGCGTGACATCGTGGCCCGCGGCGCGGCGCTTCGCGCCGCGGCACCCTCGGGTGCCGCCGGCTCCGAGGGCGGGACGCCGGGCGGCGGACCAGCCTCGGCGGGAGACGTCACCTTCTCGGCGGCCGCTCCCGCCTGCTCGACTGCCCCACCCTGCTGTTCGATCTCGTCCAGGGATCTAGTCTCCACGATCGTCCTCCTTAGCCGCTGAGGCGAGAGTACCAGTGGCAACCGGGTCCGAGCGCTGTATCCGGGCCGAGGCCGCCTCGCGTCCGGCGTCGCCGCAGAAGGGACACGGGGCGGCCGCGATCGGCTCGCCGCACCAGGCGCACGGTGACACCGATTGAGGAAGGGTCGCCGCCGCCAGCGCCTCGATGCTGGTCGGTACCCCCACCACCTCGACCAGACGGGTGGTGCCCCACCACCGAGCGCCGTGGAGGGTGGGTGGGATCTGCCGGATTCCCACGCCACCCAGGGCCGGCGCCACCACGTCGACGGTCCAGTCCAGATCGCCCTCCTCCTCCGGCGCCACCAGCAGCTCGATCGGCCGCTCGGGCGCAGTCAGCGGCAGCTCCTCGCCTGTGGAGATCGGTTGCACGAACGACTCGGGTTGCAGCCCCACCGCGAACGAGCTCCACGGCAGGGCGGAGCGCGCATGGTGCAGCAGCGACACGTCGGGGTGACGCAGACCGGCCACGCTACCGGTCCAGGCGAGCACCACCAGCTCGTCGGCGACGGCGTCGATCGCGCCGGCCAGCGCCCCGGCCGACGGCGCGAGCGGGGCCAGGGCCGCGGTCAGCGCGGCCAGCACGCTGGCGGCCAGTGGCGGCAGCGGGGTGATGTGGATCGCGATCCGGTCGGTCTCGAGCAGCGAGCGGACCATGCGTACCCGCTCGACCGTCTCGGGGCCGAGCCACTCGTTCACGATGACGATCTCCGAGGCGCCGTGGCGCACCGGTGCACCGATTGCGTCGAACAGGTCGCGCATGTCGTCGCGGCCCGGTGGCCCCGGGATCGGCACGGCGGGCGGCTGGCCCGCGAACAGGCGGTCGAGCTCGCAACCCAACCCAATGACGGTCACCGCATCCGGCACCTCGCCCGACAGTCTGCCATCCGGAGCGGCCCCGTGAGTCGTATCTTCGCGCTCGGCCCAATGGGCCCAATGCGATTGGGCCCGGCCAACCGGTCAGATCAGGACCGGAGACTCTTTCGCGCCCTGCCCGAACGGCTTTTACTGGCGGCATGTCGAACGCAGGGCGTCACGCGAGGCATCGGCGAGGCGAGAGCGGCCAGGAGGTCATCGAGTGGGGCGGCCTGCTGATCCTCATCGCGGCCATCTTCACCATGCTGTTGTCGCTCGGCATCGCGAGCCAGCTGGGTCAGGCGGTCGTCTGCGCGCTCGACAAGATTTTCCAGACCGGGGTCTGCGCGCCGCCTCCGGCGTATCCGGTGAGCGTCAGCACCAAGACGGTCGGGTACGACGGCCGCGTGATCGTCGTCGACGCCGGTCACCAGTATCTGGTCACCTTGACCAAGCTGAGCGACGGCACCGGCCAGATCTCGGTGGTGAACACCGGCACGCTGGGCGTCTCCGCCCGTGCCGGCGTCGAGGTCGAGCTTGGCCCGCTGGGCGGCGCCGAGGCGCAGGCGCAGGTCGGCGGCGGCGTGTACGTGAACGGCTCGACCACCTGGACGTTCCCCAACTGGGCGACCGCCGAGAAGTACTACAAGCAGATCTCTCGCGGCGACAGCGTCGGCCTGCTGGTCAACGACGCGCTGAACTCGGACCCGGTGGGCGGCTCGTTGATAGCCGGGCTGTTCGACGACATCACCGGGGACCAGGGCGCTCCGAGCTCCCAGTCGATCAGCAAGCGCTACCTGACCGCGACCGCCGTGGGCGGGGGCGTGCAGGGCAGCGCGAGCGGCGAGGCAGGCGCGAACGTCGGCTCGCTGGGTGCCGACATCAAGGCGTCCGTGAGCGCGTCGGGCGGCCTCGAGCGGATCAACTCGGGTCCGCAGAAGGGCGACTGGCAGGGCAGCGTCGATCTCAGCGCCGAGGGCGACGGCAGCCTGGGTGACGCGCTGTTCGGGCCTAACGCGAGCGGTATCGGATCGCTGGACGGCGAGGCGACGGTCACCTTCTCACCCAGCGGCGCGCCAGTGTCGCTCGAGGTCACCGGGTCCGGCTCCGGCGTGTGGGAGGCCTCCGGAGCGGGCGGCGATGTGCCCGACGGCTCGGTTCACGGCGGCACCAGCCCCGAACCGGGCGGCAACGGCGAGTCCGGCGGCGGCGAGCCCGGGAGCGGCGGCGAGGGCGGCGGGAGCGGCGAGTCCGAGCCGCTACTCTCGCTCAGCCATGACGGCGCCGGCGGTAACGGCGCGGGCTCCAAGTTCGTGGGAACCCTTGACCTGAGCAACGATCCGACTGCCCAGGCCGCGCTCGACGAGGTCCTCCAGGGCAACACCGCCGGGATCCCGGTGCTGATCGACGAGATGAACAGCCACGGCACGGAATACACCCAGAGCTATCACCTGAACCAGTCGACCTCGACCTACGGCCTCGAGGGGAACGCGATCGTCGGCGGCGGCGGGGAGCTCAACGACGGCAGCTCATCCGCCTGCTACGACCCGCCGCGCGTCCGCCAGAACGGCGGCCCCTGGACCACGACCACCTGGAACGGCGTCCCCTCGTGCTGAGCCGGCGCAGGATCCGTCCCACGCTGGCCGCCATGCTGGCCGCGGCCGGCTTCCTGGCCGCCGGCTGCGGCGGCTCGAGCTCCCCGTCCGCGGGACCGTTCCATGCCCCGGCCGGATACGTCGCCTACCACGGAAGCGACTACGTCGTGGCCATTCCCGCCCAGTTCGTCGCCAAGCCGGGCACGGTGAGCGATCAGCCGCCCGGTTCCACCGTCGTACGCGTGACCAAGACCGGCAGCCTGGCGGGGGCGCCATCCGAGGTTCTGCTGTTGGACAACCCCCACCTGACGTTCACGATCGATCAGGTCGTGAACAACCTCGAGGCCGCCGACCGCACCAACACGGCGGTCTCGGACCCGCAGATCAGCGTCGCCAAGACCACCGTCCCGGGCGCGAGCGCCGCGCGGATCGTCACCGAGAGCTACGTCGCGCCCTACTCGCCTTCGGACCCAACCGCCACCACGTTTAACCGTAAGTGGCTGATGGTGCTGATCAAACCGGGCCACCTGCTCGACGTCGTGGTGGCCAACGCCCCCAAGCGCGGGGGGGATATCGACGCCGACGCGGTAATCGACTCGTTCCGCCTCAACCAGTGAGCCCCCGGCGCCCCTCCAGCTCCACGCTGCGATCATGATCGGCGGGATGCGCGCCTCTCTCTGCCTCGCCACCGTTTGCGTGCTCTGTCTCGGGCTCGCCGCCTGCGGCGGCTCTAGCGGCGGCGGCT
>JAFAYP010000114.1 GCA_019240305.1 Solirubrobacterales bacterium | reverse complement strand
GCCGCCGCTGAGACCCTATTGATCCACGTCAACACGGCGCACTATCGATTGGCACGCATCGCCGAGAAGACCGGCTGCGACCTGCGCCGCCTTTCTGATGTGCTCGACCTGCTGATCGCGGTCAAGTTGACTGAGCATCAGGCTGGCCGATGATCGGACCGCTGACACCTCGCCGCGGCGACGTACGCCTCAGGGACGGCTCGCGCGTAACGATCCGGCCGGTGGAGCACGATGACAAGCCGCTTCTCACCGCCGCGTTCGAGGAGCTCAGCGATGAGTCGCGCTACCGGCGCTTCTTCACCCCGGTGCGCTCGCTCGACGCCCCCCAGTTGGCCTACCTGACCGAGGTGGACCACCATGACCACGAGGCCCTGTTGGCGATCGACATGGACACGGGATCGTGCTCAGGGGTGGCTCGCTTCGTCCGGATTGGCGACGACGTGGCCGAGGCCGCGGTCGTGGTCGTCGACCGCTACCAGCGGCGCGGACTCGGGACGGAGCTGCTCGAGCGGCTCGCCACGCGCGCTCGCCAAGAGGGCGTGACGCGCTTTTACGCAGTCGTGCTGGCCGAGAACCGCGAGGCGGTCGCCTTACTCGAGAATCTGGGCAACGTCACCCGCGGTCGCGAGGGCGAGGTACTGCGGTTCGACATCGCGCTACCCGAGACCGGCGCAGGGCCGACTCTGCGTGGGCTACTACGGGCGGCGGCCGCGGGACTCCTCGCGCTCGCGCATCGCGGCTGGACCTACGATGCCTAGCTCCGCCGAGTGGAACACAGCATCCGTGCAGGCGGGTGGGTTACGCCTGCGCGTAGGTCGCCACGGCGATGGACGACCGCTGCTCCTGATCACCGGGATCGGGGCCCACCTCGAGATGTGGTCGCCGTTCGCACGGCACGCAGCCGGCCACGAGCTGATCGCGTTCGATCCGCCGGGGGCAGGCCTCTCGCAGCGACCACGCCGTCCCCTTCGCATGGGGGGTCTGGCCGCGCTCGTGCGGGAGCTGCTCGATGAGCTGGGCCTGGAGCGGGTCGACGTACTCGGATACTCCTGGGGGGGCGGACTCGCACAGGAGCTCGCGCGGCGCGCGCCCGAGCGCGTTCGCCGGCTCGTACTGTGCGCGACTGGTCCCGGCCTGGGCGGTAGCCCACCGCGTCCGCTCGCCGCGCTGATGCTGGCCACACCGGCGCGTTACTACCACCCACGGCTGCTCGCCCTCACGGTTCCACACATCGCCGGCGGACGCACCGCCCGCGAGCGGGGGGTGCTCACGGCAGACGCAGCTGAGCGCCTGCAGCGCCCGCCCGATCCGTTGGGTTACGTGTTTCAACTCTACGCCGTCGCGGGGTGGTCGAGCCTGCCGTGGTTGCATCGCTTGCCGCAACCCAGCCTGGTCGTGGCGGGCGAACAGGATCCCAGCGTGCCCCTGCGCAACGCTCGCATACTCGCCGGCCGGATCCCCGACGCCCGCTTGCATGTGGTCAAGGGCGGTGGACATCTGTTCCTGCTCGATGAGCCGGAGAACGTCGGAGGCGCGATCCGCGCATTTCTGGACGAGGACTGAGCGATCGCGGCTGTGATCGACTCACAACCCACGGGGGGAAACTTCAAGGCTGAAGTGGGATGACTTAGGCCGCGCGATCGGCGAGAGTCCTGGTCACCAAGCAAACGTGGTGACAGAAGGTGATTGGCGAATGACACAGACTCGGCGGGAGAGCGGCCTCGGTCGCGCCTCCGAGGCGGCACACGCTGCCTTGGACGTAATGCTGACCGACGCCTCGAGCGGGGGTCCGGGGCGGATGATCCGCCCGGGCATGGCCGCAGGACTGGCTGCCGGACTGGCGCGCCACCCCCAACGGGCGGCCCGCCGCCTGGGCGGACTTGGCGTCGAACTGAGCCGGGTCGCCAGCGGGCGCTCGGATGCCCGCCCGTCCAAGCGCGACCGCCGTTTCGCCGACCAGGCATGGCAGTCCAATTGGCTTTTGCGGCGGTTGCTTCAGACGCACCTGGCGCTCACCGACACGGTCGATGAGCTGATCTCCGACGCCGGGCTCGATTGGCGCCGCGAGCGGCAGGCGCGCTTCACGGCCGGCAACGTGCTCGACGCGTTGGCTCCCACCAACTTCCCGTGGTCGAACCCGACCGTGCTGAAGGCAAGCGTCGACGAGGGCGGCCTAAACCTACTCAGGGGTGCCCGTAACTTCCTGCAGGACTTCCCGCGACTGCCCGCCACGGTCGACACCCGAAAGTTCGCGGTGGGTGAGAACCTGGCGCTGACCCCGGGCTCGGTCGTGCTGCGTACCGACGTGTTCGAGCTCATCCAGTACGCGCCGCAAACCGACGCCGTGCGCGAGGTGCCGCTGCTGTTCGCGCCGCCGACGATCAACAAGTACTACGTCCTGGACCTGGCGCCCGGGCGCAGCATGATCGAGTGGCTCGTGCGCCAGGGCCAGCAGGTGTTCGCGATCTCCTGGCGCAATCCGGGTGCCGAGGAGGGCCATTTCGACCTGGACACGTACTCCCAGGCGGTGCTCGAGGCGCGCGACGCCGTGAGCGCCATCACCGGGCATCCGGCGGTCCATCTCAACGGGGCGTGCTCGGGCGGGATCATCAGCGCCGGGCTGCTCGGCCACCTCGCAGCCCAACGTCGGCTCGGCGAGATCGCCAGCCTGACCCTGCTCGTTTGCGCGCTCGATAACGCGCGGGCCGGCACGGCGGCGGCCTTCACTGGCCGCGAGGTAGCCGCCGCGGCGGTCGCCGACTCCGCTCGGAGGGGCTATCTCGACGGCCAAGCCCTCGCCGGTGTATTCACCTGGCTGCGGCCCAACGACCTCGTCTGGAACTACGTGGTCAACAACTACCTGCTGGGCAAGGACCCGCCGGCGTTCGACATCCTGTACTGGAACCAGGACACCGTCCGGCTTGCCGCGGGGTTGCATCGCGACTTCATCCACCTGTCGCTGGAGAACTCGCTGACGCGCCCGGGCGCGCTCGCGGTGCTCGGCAGTCCCGTCGACCTCTCCGCGGTCGAGTGCGACAGCTACATCGTGGCTGGGTCGACCGATCACATCATCCCGTGGGAGAACGCCTACCGCAGCACCCAGCTGCTGGGCGGCACGCCGCGGTTCGTTCTCTCCAGCAGCGGCCACATCCAGGCGCTGGTCAACCCACCCGCCGCCGAGAGCCGCTCGAGCTACCGGGTCGCCGACGAGCACCCGCCGACGGCCGAGGCGTGGGCCGAGCGCGCCATCACGCGGCCGGGGACGTGGTGGTCTGACTACGACCAGTGGCTCGCGAGCCGCTCTGGCGAGCTCAAGCCCGTTCCCAGGCGGCTCGGCGGACGCGGTTACAAAGCGCTGGCTAGCGCGCCCGGCAGCTATATCCATGCCAGCTGAGAGGAGCTGACGATGTCCACGCACACACTGCCGTACGCCCATCTCGGCGACGCGCTCGCCACCGACTACTTCAACGTCCGCGAGCAGTTCACCGGCGAACAATGGGAGCACTTCATCGCCACC
>JAFAYP010000030.1 GCA_019240305.1 Solirubrobacterales bacterium | reverse complement strand
GCCGACCACGCTCGAGACGATGTGCATCACGTGGCTGTAGTTCTCCACGGCCATGAAGCTCTCGACCTCGACCGAGCCGTACGCGCACACCCGGCCCAGGTCGTTGCGGCCGAGGTCGACCAGCATCACGTGCTCGGAGCGCTCCTTGGGGTCGGCCAGCAGCTCCTCGGCGATACGCCGGTCCTCCTCGGTTGTCGTGCCGCGCGGCCGGGTGCCCGCGATGGGGCGCGTCGACACCCGCCGGCCGGCCACGGTGATCAGCGGCTCGGGGCTGGCCCCGGCGATCTCGAAGTCGCCGAAGTCCAGGAAGTACATGTACGGGCTGGGGTTCACGGCGCGCAGCCCGCGGTAGATCGAGAACGCCTCGACCGGCACCGGGCCCGACCAGCGCTGGGACGGGACGACCTGGAACGCGTCGCCGGCGTAGATGTACTCGATGATCCGGGCCACGTTGGCCTCGAACTGCTCGCGGCTCATGTTCGATTGCAGAGCCGAGACGGGCCGCGCGGGGCTCGGTGGCTTGGGGGCCCGCGGGACCGGACCGGCCAGCCGCCAGCGGACCTCGGCGATCGTCTGAAGCGCGCGGGCGTAGGAGGCCTCCAGGTCGTCGTCGGCGTACACGTTGGCGATCACCGTCACCGTGTGCTTGAGGTGGTCGAAGGCGACCAGTGCGTCGGTCAGCATCAGCGCCAGGTCGGGCAGCCCGATCGGATCCGGGTTCGGCTCACCGAGCGGCTCGACCGTGCGCACCAGGTCGTAGGCGAACAGCCCGACGGCGCCCCCGGCGAACGGCGGCAGGTCGGGCAGCGGGGCGGCGCGAACGCCGGTGAGCTCGGCGTGGGCCAGCCGGTAGGGATCGCCGGGGTCACCGAGCGACCAGCGCAGCACCTTGCGGGGACGAATCCCGATGAACGAGTAGCGCCCCACGCGCCCCTGGTCGGCCGACTCGAGCAGGAACGCCGGCCCGGTCTCGCGCAGCTTCAGAAAGGCCGAGACCGGCGTCTGGCAGTCGTCGATGAACGTCTCGCGGACCGGGATCAGGTTGTACTCGCCAGCCAGCGCCCTCGTCTCGGCCAGCGACGGCGTGACGCCGGCGGGCGTGGTGTCAGGACTTGCGACGGCCATCGAGCACCTGCTCCGCGTCGGCCAGCGACAGCCCCCGCCCGCGCAGCAGCACGGCGAGGTGGTAGATCACGTCGGCCGCCTCCTCGGCCACGCGCTCGTCGGACTCCTCGCGCGCCGCCCGGACGACCTCCTCGGCCTCCTCCTCGACCTTGGCGCCGGCTCTGGCCGGATCGTCCAGCAGTTCGACCGTATAGGAGCCGTCCGGCTTGCTCTGCGCGCGCTCGGCAATCGTGCGCTCGAGCGCCGGCAGGGTCTCGTACGGCGCGCCCGCCGCGAGCTCCCCGTTGTGAAAGCAGGACCGCTCGCCGGTGTGGCAGGCCGGGCCGGCCGGCTCGACCAGCGCCAGCAGTGCGTCGGCGTCGCAGTCGTAGCGGATCGCCCTGACCGTCTGAGTGTTGCCCGAAGTGGCGCCCTTGTGCCACAGCTCCTGCCGTTTGCGGCTGAAGAAGTGGGTCTCGCCGGTCTCCCGCGTGAGGCGCAGAGCCTCCGCGTTCATGTAAGCCAGCGTGAGCACCTCGCCGGTGCGCCAGTCCTGCACGATGCACGGCACCAGGCCGCTGTCGTCGAAGGCGATCTCCAAATCCACCACGGGGTCGCGATTCTAGGCCGCCCGCCGCCGCGGGAGGTGTGGCGGATCGGAGCCGCGATCAGGGCCCAAATCCGCCACGCCTGCGACTACGCGGCTTCCTCCAGGTACCGGGGCTCGAACTCCGGCTCGGGCAGCGCGGCGGGCTTCGGCTTCTCGGCAGCCTCGACGCGGGCCTCCGCCCGGGGGAGGAGCAGTCCGACCGCGGTCGCGCCGAGCACGAGCCCCGCGGCGATCGTGAGCGCCAGGCGATAGCCGCCGAGCAGGGCGGCCTGAGCGGACGCGCCGTGGGCGCGCAGGGCGTTTGAGTGGGCGGCGGCCAGCGTGGCCATGACCGCGATCCCCAGGACGCCGCCCACCTGCCGGGTGGTGTTCACCAACCCCGAGGCGAGACCCGAGTCCTCCGGCGTGG
>JAFAYP010000085.1 GCA_019240305.1 Solirubrobacterales bacterium | reverse complement strand
TACTCCTGCAGCTTCTCCGGTCGTGAGCCCGACGCCCGCCCCGGCGGCTCCGGTTGTGGCCAAGCCTGCAGCTACTCCTGCAGCTTCTCCGGTCGTGAGCCCGACGCCCGCCCCGGCGAACCCGGTTGTGGCCAAGCCCGCAGCTATTCCCGCTGTTGCTCCTGTCGTGAGCCCGACGGTCATCCCGGCGAACCCGGTTGCCGTCAAGCCCGCAGCTACTCCCGCTGTTGCTCCTGTCGTGAGCCCGACGGTCATCCCGGCGAACCCGGTTGCCGTCAAGCCCGCAGCTACTCCCGCTATTTCTCCAGTGGTGAGCACGACGGCAACGCCGGCGACGGCCGCGGCCATCAGCACGGTGAGGTCGGTGGCGACCCCGGTGGCGACGGTGGCGAGTACTGTGAAGTCGGCGGCGACGTCGGCGACGACTGCGGCCACCGGCGCGATTACGACGGCGACTAAGCCGGCGGTCTCAGCGGCGGCCAGCCTTCCGACGACGACGCAGACAGTGGCGCCGGTTGCCAACGTGGTGTCGACGGTGGCGGCGCCGGTTGCGCATGTGGTGTCGACGGTGGCGGCGCCGGTCGCGCATGTGGTGGCGACGGTGGCGGCGCCGGTCGCGCATGTGGTGGCGACGGTGGCGGCGCCGGTCGCGCATGTGGTGTCGACGGTGATCGCACCGGTCGCGCATGTGGTGTCGACGGTGGCGGCGCCGGTCGCGCATGTGGTGTCGACGGTGATCGCACCGGTCGCGCATGTGGTGTCGACGGTGGTCACATCGGTCGCGCATGTGGTCTCGACGGTGGTCGCACCGGTCGCGCATGTGGTCTCGACGGTGGCGGCGCCGGTCGCGCATGTGGTCTCGACGGTGGTCGCACCGGTCGCGCACGTGGTCTCGACGGTGGTCGCACCGGTCGCGCACGTGGTCTCGACGGTGGCGGCGCCGGTCGCGCATGTGGTCTCGACGGGGGTCGCGCCGGCCGCGCACGTGCTTTCGCCGGCCGCGGGGACCCTCGCATCGGTCACCGCGTCCACGACCCCGACGCGCGCGACTGGCTTGGCCTCGGGGACGACGACACGGCGCGTTGCGGCGGCTCCGCTTACGTCGTCACAGCCTCCGGCGAGCGGCGGGGGGCAGGGCATGCCGGCCACATCTCATGCGGCGACCTCGTCGGCCGGGCAGCGCGCCGGTCGCGCTCTGCCGCGGGTCTCGTCGGGAACGGCCCGATCGACGGTGCATACAGCTGCGGTCACGAGCGAGCTCCGGGTGCCAGCCGGTACTTTCGGCGGATTCGCCGCTGGCCATTCCTCACTTCCGATGGCGGCGTCCGCGAGCGCCCGCGCACTGACCCAGGCTCTGAGGAGCGGGCAGGCAATGCGTGGCCACGCGCACGGCGGAGGATCGACGCTGGAGCCATCGACCGTCCCCGCCGTCCCGCCTGCGCCGGTTCCCGCGGGGCCGCAGGGAGCCGCTGGTGCGACCGGCGGTTCTGGATTCTTCTTCTTCTCGGTTGCGGCGCTGCTGGCGCTGACCGGGCTGCTCATCCCGGGCGTGCTCGGCTCCTTGCGCACGTCGATTAGCGTGGCCCCGCCACAACCGTTTCTCTGCTTGCTGGAACGGCCTGGCTAGACCGTAGTCGGTCTTCCGGTCCCCGCATGCGGGCTCTTTGAGCCCGGGTGCACCGTCTAGCAACTTAAGGAGAACAGACTCGTGTCACGCTCATTGTGGGCGTGGGCGAAGGGCTGTGAGCTGGTCGGCGCCGCAGCGCGCGGTGTCCGCAGGCTTGGCACACTCGAGGGGCGGGAGACCCTCGAGGCCGAGCGGCTGGTTCGCACGCAAGCTACGCCCGTGGCCCTGGCTTGGGTGGCGACGGCAGTGATGTTGATGCTGGCTTTGAGCCCGGCGGTCGCGCTGGGAAAGTCCGCCAACCGGAGTGGCAGGGCTCCGGCAGGCCGGGCTGCTCACGGCCCATCGCTCACGCCCGTCACGCAGGCCGAGCGCAGCTCAGACTCGCCGCCCCCCGGCGGTATCCGCAGTCGGACGCGGCAGGTGGAACTGCTGACGTTCGGTAGCGGCTATGCAAGTGCCCATGGCTCGGCGGCCGTCCGGGCGCTGCAGCGACGCTTGGCCGGCTTGGGCTACCCGTCCGGGCCGATCGACGGTCGCTTCGGCCCCCTGACCAAAGCCGCGGTAATCCGCTTCCAGATCGCCCATGGCTTGAGAGCCGACGGGATCGACGGACCGCTGACGATGGCGGCCCTGGCCTCGGCGAAGTTGGCCCTGGGCCCGGGAGAAGGCTACATAACGGGCGGATCGCGCCTGGTGCGAGCGCTGCAGCGCCACCTGGTCGCTGCCGGGTTCCGACCGGGGCCGATCGACGGGCGATACGGCCCATTGACCGAGCGAGCGGTGGTTGCGTTCCAGAGAACTCACCATCTGCGAGCCAACGGCATCGCTGGGCCGCAGACGCTGACTGATCTGCAACGCCATCCACAACGCCAAGTTCGGTCGCGGCCACGCCCGCGCACGACGCCGCATCTCACGCATCACCCCGCGCGCCCGCTGCGGACTCCCGCCACCAAGGTGCACCCACAGAAGGTCGGGCACCGGACCGGACACTCGACCGGTTCTTCGCTGGTGCCATGGCTGATCGTCGTTGCGTTCCTGGCACTCGCGATGCTGGCGGGGTTGGTGTGGCATGGACGCCGACGCCACGATCACGATTGGCCGGCGGCCACCGCCGATCCGAACAGTGACGGCAAGGAAGCGACTGCGGATCCGGACGGCGTCGCAGCCGGACCCGTGCCACAGACCAGGCCGCTCGCCTCCGAGTCGAGCGAGCCCAGGCGGGACACCGCCACGATCCCGTCCGTCGTTCCACGACTTAATCATGTCGGGGAGTCTGTACCGCCCCCTCCGGGGGCAGGGGCGTTCAAGCTCGCGCGAGTCCTCGCACAAGCGGGCAACATCGTCGGTGCCGTCGATGCGTTGGGCCGGGCGGATCAGCGCGGCCATCCCACAGCGGCGTTCGAGCTCGGCGTGTTGCTCGAGCAAGAAGGCGATCGCGAGGGTGCGATCCAGGCGTTCCGGGAAGCCGAACGCCGCGGTCATGGTGATGCCGCGCTCAGCCTCGGTGTGTTGCTGTTCCGAGGAGGTGACGTGGCTGGTGCCGAGGCGGCGTTCCGTCGAGCGGACGAGCGTGGCGATCCGGACGCGGCATGCAACCTCGGGGTGCTGCTCGAACAGCACGGCGACGTCGCGGGCGCGAGGCTGGCCTATCAGCGAGCCGATCAACGGGGTCACGCCGTGGGGGCCTGGAATCTGGGGTCCCTGCTCGAGCAACAGGGCGACCCAGCCGGCGCCAAGGAGGCGTATCAGCGAGCCGACGAGCGCGGGTATGCGGCCGCGGCGTGCAACCTCGGCCTGCTGCTCAAAGAGGAGGGAGACCGGGTTGGCGCGCGGCAAGCCCTCGAGCGAGCCGGTGCGCACGGCCCGCCCGAGATCGCCGAAGTGGCCGACTCCGCGCTGCGGGAGCTCCGCTCCATCGAGGACCACGGAGTGACCTAACCGACCCCACGAGCGACACGAGCCAACAAACCTGGTGGGGCAAGCCAGGGCCAAGGGGGCCGAGCCCGGTGCGAGGGGCGGCAAGGATGCCGCCCCCCACGGGTAACCGAGCCACCGTCAGCTCGCCAGTCACGGTCGATAGGCTGGACGGCGCAGATGAGCGTCACGCTTCCGATCGAGCGCCGCCCGCTCGGGCGCTCCGAGCTGACCGTTCCCCGGGTCGCCCTCGGGTGTGGGAACTTCGGCGGGGTCGGTTCTGCACCCGAGCTGTTCGGGCACGGCTTGAGCGACGACGAGGCGTTCGCGCTGATGGACGCGGCGTGGGAGGCCGGGATCGATCACTTCGACACCGCGGACGCCTACGGCGGCGGGCGCAGCGAGCGCGCGATCGGGGCGTGGATGCGCAGCCGCCGGGTACGCCCTACGATCACCACCAAGACCTTCAACCCGATGAACGCCGGTGAGGATCACGGCCTAGCTCCGGAGCGGATCACTCGGCAGCTCGAGTCGAGCCTCGAGCGGCTGGGCGTTGGCTCCGTCGAGCTCTATCTCGCGCACGAGTTCGACCCGGACGTGCCGTTCGCCGAGACCGTCGCCGCCTTCGAGGAGCTGGCGCGTGCCGGCAAGATCAGCGCCTACGGGGTGAGCAACTTCGGCGCCGCGCAGCTCGAGAGCGCGCTGGCCGCGGGCTCACCGCAGGCCATTCAGAACGAGTACTCGCTCCTGTCCCGTGGGGATGAGGCCGATGTCCTGCCCCTGTGTGCCAGCAAGCGGGTGGCCTACCTGGTGTTCAGCCCGCTGGCCGGCGGGTGGCTGACCGGGAAGTACCGCCGGGGTGAGCCGTTTCCGGCGGGCTCGCGGATGACCCAGCGCCCCGGGCCCTACCAGCTGTTCCTCCTCGACGGCACGTTCGACCGGCTGGAACGCCTAGCCGCGATCGCGCGCGACGACGCTCGCTCGATGGCCGGGCTGGCCCTGGCCTGGCTCCTGGCCGACGACCGGGTGACCCAGATCGTCCTCGGGCCGGGCCGCCCGGAGCACCTGGCGCCGGTGCGCGAGGCGCTGGAGCGGCCGCTGAGCGACGAGCAGCGAGAGGAGGTCACGCAATGCTGATCCTCTCTCATGACGACGTCCTCGCCGCGCTCTCGCCCGAGGAGTGCGCCGAGGCCGTGGCCGAGGTGCTGGCAGCCCGCGCTCGGGGGGAGGCACTCATGCCGCTGCGCTCGGTCATCCCGTTCGAGGGCGCGGCCGGCTTCATGGCGACGATGCCCGCCTGGCGCGGCGGGGCGGATCCGGTGTTCTCGATGAAGTCTCTGTGCGTCATGCCCGGCAACCCAGCCCGAGGTCTCGACAGCCACCAGGGGATCGTGACCCTGTTCGACGGCACGACCGGAGTGCCGCGGGCGATCCTCGACGCCTCGGCGATCACCGCGGTCCGCACCGCGGCGGTCAGCGCGGTGGCCACCCGGGTGCTCGCGCGCGACGACGCCCGTGTGCTGGCCATCCTCGGTGCCGGGGTACAGGGCCGCGCGCACCTGCGAGCGCTGCCGGCCGTCCGCCCCTTCGACGAGGTGCGTGTGTACGCGCCCTCGCCCGAGCACGCCCGGGCGCTGGCCGACGGGCAGGCCACGATCGCGTCCTCGGCCGAGGAGGCGGTGCGCGGCGCCGACGTGGTCGTGCTGGCCACCAGCTCGGCTGAGCCCGTGATCCGTCGCGACTGGCTCGCCCCGGGTGCGCACGTGAATGCAATCGGCGCGAGCGTGCGAAGCGCTCGCGAGCTCGACGTCGCCACGGTGGCAGCATGCGCGCTGTTCTGCGACAGCCGCGAATCGCTCCGCCACGAGGCAGGCGAGTTCCGGCTGGCCCTCGAGCAGGGCGCGATCGCGGGCGAGGACCACGTCCGAGCCGAGCTCGGGGAGGTGCTGTCCGGCCTTGCCCAGGGGCGGACCGGCCCTCAAGAACTCACCGTGTTCCGCGCGCTCGGGCTGGCCGTGGAGGATCTGGCCGCGGCCGAGCGGGCGGTGGCCGGCGCGCGAGCGCGTGGCCTCGGCGTGGAGGTCGAGCTGTGATCGAGCTGCACGAGATCGAGGCCGCCCGGGCGCGGATCGCCGACGTCGCGGTGCGCACCCCACTTGTCCGTCTGCACGCCGCCGGGGTCCCCGACGGCACCGAGGTCTATCTGAAGCTCGAAGCGCTGCAGCCGATCGGGTCGTTCAAGACGCGCGGGGCGACCAATGCGGTGCGACTCGCTCCGGTGCAGGCGCGCGGCCGCGGGCTGGTCACGGCGAGCGCGGGAAACATGGCCCAGGGCGTCGCCTGGGCGGCTCGCGAGCTCGGGCTGTCGGCCACTATTGCGGTTCCCGAGCACGCTCCGCAGGCCAAGCTCTCGGCAATCGAGCGCCTGGGCGGCCGGATCGTCAAGCTCCCATACGACGACTGGTGGCAGACGATCATCACCGGATCGATCGATGGCGTCGACGGGCTGTTCGTGCACCCGGTGCAGGACGAGGGCGTGATGGCCGGCAATGGCACGATCGGGCTCGAGATCCTCGACGACCTGGCCGACCCCGACGCGGTGGTGATTCCCTACGGCGGCGGCGGGCTGACCGTTGGCATCGCCAGCGCGATCCGGGCGCTGAAGCCCGACACGAAGATCTACACCGCGGAGCCGGCCACCGGAGCCGCGCTTGCCGCGGCGCTGCCCGCCGGTGAGCCGATCGACGTCGAGTACTCCGCCTCGTTCGTGGACGGAGCCGGCAGCCGTCGCGTGCTCGACTCGATGTGGCCCCGCGTGCGCGAGCTCGTCGACGATGCCTTTGCCGTGCCGATCGCCGAGGCTGCGGCGGCCGTGCGAGTGCTGGCCACCCGTGCTCACGTCGTGGCCGAGGGCGCCGGCGCGCTGGCTACGGCCGCGGCGCTGGCCGGCCACGCAGGTGCCGGCAAGGTCGTGTGCATCGTGTCGGGCGGCAACATCAATCCGGCCAAGTTGGCCGAGATCCTCCACGGAGGTGACGTGTGAGCGAAGACCTGCACGAGCCGGTTCTGCCCGGCCCCGGCGCGAGCGACTACGAGCGCTATCTGCGCACCGACGAGCTGCTGTCGTTGCAGAAGGACCCGGAGGAGCGTGTCCACCACGACGAGCTGCTGTTCCAGACCGTCCACCAGTCCTCCGAGCTGTGGCTGAAGCTCGCCACGACCGAGGTCGACGAGGCGGCGGGACATATGGAGCGAGGCGAGCTTGCGCCGGCCATCCGCCTGCTGCGGCGCGCGGTCCTGTCCCTGCAGTACGTGACGACGCAGCTCGAGATGCTCAACCAGATGTCGCCCTGGGAGTACAGCGAGATCCGCGTGGTGCTCGGACACGGCAGCGGCTTCGACTCTCCGGGCTTCCGCCGTGTGCCGGCGGTGACTCAGCGGGTGAGCCAGGCCTTCGAGCGCGCGCTGCAGCGCGCCGGGCTTTCCCTGGTCGAGCTCTACCAGCAAGGCCGCGAGCACGAGGACCTCTACCAGGTGGCCGAGCTCCTCACCGAGTGGGATGAGCGGATCTGGGTGTGGCGCTTCCGCCACTACGCGGTCGTCGCTCGCGCGCTCGGCGAGGAGACGATCGGCACCCAGGGCACGCCCGTGCAGGTGCTCGGCAAGCTGATCGCGCAGCGCCAGATCCCCAAGCTGTGGGAGGTCCGCAGCCGGCTGGTCGAACTGTTCGACGCCGAGCGCAAGGGCAGCGCGGCGTGAACCGTTAGCCTCGCCGCGTGGTGTTGACGGCACGGGTCCGCCGTGCTGTACAGAGACCATGGGCACGGGACCATGCTCATGCCGAGTCGCACGGTCGACCTCACCGAGCGCGGGACCGGTGCGCGGTGATTTGGTCAACAATCGAGCTGACGAAACGCTCGAAGTTGGCGGCGCCACGCTGGGCGTCGGCGTCCTGAAGCTCGTCGCGCAGGGTGGCGCTCGCGGCAGGCAGGTCGACGAGGTCCGGGTAGTGGGCGAGCATCACCGACGTCAGCCACTTGCCGGAATGGCTCCCAGGGTCGGGTCCGACGTCACCGCGCGGGGCGCACGTGCGTGCCGCGCTGCCCAGGCTGTTGAGGCGCGCCACGGCCCTGTGCAACGCCTGGACGTTACCCCCGTGGGTGGAGAGGAGCACGATCAGGGTGAACCCCAGCCTGGCGAGGCTCTCGGCGAGCGCCACCGCGGTATCGGTGAGCGTTTCGGCCTCGACGCTGAGCGTGCCGTTCAGACCAAGATGCTCGTGGGCGCACCCGACGCGCACGGTGGGAGCGAGCAGTGCATCGAGGCGTGCGGCGGCCTCCCGCCCCACGAGGTCTGCCAGCAGCGAGTCAGCCCCGAGCGGCAGATGCCCGTCCTGGCCCTCGACCGATCCGAACGGCACGATCACCGTGGTGAGCCCGCCCTCGAGCAGCCGGCGCAACTCCGGAGCGGTGAGCCGCTCGAGCTCGTGCGCGCTCAGGAGATCGCCTTCTCGGCGCGCACGAACGCGTAACTCCGCCACAGCTTCGTGCAGTAAGCGGCGCGCCGCAGACCGGCGGCGGTCAGGTAGTGCATGAGCTGCGCCGGCGAGCGAAAGCCGGCATGGCTGCGCTGGGTCACGCGGAGCACCAGATCGAGCGTGAACACCGCCGGGTGGCGGCGGTTGGCGTCGGCGATGACCAGCCGTCCCCCAGGCGCGAGCACGCGCGCCATCTCGGCCACGGTGTCCCGCGGCCGCGGGAAGTGGTGGAAGGCGGTCGTGCACACCAGCGCGGTGAACGCGCCGTCCGCGAACGGCAACGCTCCGCTTACGTCGCCCACGTGGAACTCGGCGTTGTCGATGCCGTCGGTTCGGGCGAGCTCTGTCGCCTGGGCGATCATCCCCGGCGAGAGGTCGAAGCCGGCCGCCCGGCGGATGGTGCCCGCTGCATCGCGCACGGCGGCCCCGGTGCCGCAGCCGACGTCGAGCAGCACATCATCGCCGTGCAGAGCGAGTGCGGCGAGCGCCTCGGTCTGCACCTCGCGCAGCCAGCGCGCCGCCGAGTCGTGCTCGTAGGTCTCAGACCAGCGATCGAAGTGGGTCCGGGCCGCTGTCGTCCGCGCGTCCTCCACGCGGCGACCGTACCAGTCAGGTGCTCGCCGGATGCGCCGCGCGCCAGCCCCGGGCGGTGGCGACCGTCGCCAGCACGCCCGCGCCGGCCATCACGATCACCTGCACGATCAGCGAGGCGGTCACGCTGAGCAGCCCCAACGGGCCGTTCGACTGTCCACCCAGCGCTGAGGCGTCGGCACTCAGCGCGACCGCGTACACGGCGATGGCGGCGGCGATGAGCAGCATGGCGCCGGCGACCACGGTTGCTGCCCGCAGCGCGATACGGAGCTCCGCCGGTCCGACCGGTACCTGGAACAGGACGGCACGACAGGCCAGGACGCAGGTGATGGCGCAGGCGAGACCGAGGATCCCCCACACGATCGCGATGCCGTTGCCCGCGGTCGATCCATCG
>JAFAYP010000612.1 GCA_019240305.1 Solirubrobacterales bacterium | reverse complement strand
TACCGGCTGATCTCGCGGACGTACTCCCGGGAGGTGTGAGTTCTCGAGCTAGCCACCGGACCCTTTATGCGCGCCGGCGGGGAAGTCCTGGGCGGTTGACGGCGTCCATGCGGTGCGGAGGGCACCACCACCGCGACCAAGAAGGAGAGACCATGATCTCCGATCAGCCCCCGCGCCAGATCCGCCGCACCGCGCAATCGCTCGCGCTCGCCCGACGAACGTGCTTACTGGCGGCGAGCTGCCTTTGCGGTTTGATCACGCTGGGCGCGGCGAGCGCACAGGCGGCGCCGTTCATCGGACCGTTCGCCCCCAATCCCGCGCCGGTCGCCACGACCGTCCCGCCCAACGGGGACGTGAACCCGTACGGCATCGTGACCGTGCCGAACAGCATCGGGTCGCTGCGCCGCGGCGATGAGCTGGTAAGCAACTTCAACAACTCGGCCAACCAGCAGGGGACCGGCACGACGATCGTCGAGATCCCCCCCGCCGGCAACGACGGGACCGCGGGCGATGCGTCCGTGTTCGCCCAGATCAACCCCAACACGCTGCGCGGGCGGTGCCCCGGCGGCGTGGGCCTGACCACGGCGCTGGCGGTGACCCGCACCGGGTTCGTGATCGTGGGCAGCCTGCCGACCAGTGACGGAACGTCGGCCACCGCGCAGGCCGGCTGCCTCATCGTCCTGAACAGCCGCGGGCAGGTGCTCGAGACGATCGCCGGCGGCCCGATCAACGGCCCATGGGACATGACCGCCGTCGATCACGGTTTCTTCACCACGCTGTATGTGACCAACGTGTTGAACGGCACGGTCGCGGCCGGGACGAACGCGAGCACCGGTCTGGGCAACGTCGTCGACGACGGGACCGTCGTCCGCATCCAGCTCCTGACCACCCCCGGTGTGCGCCCGTTCGTGCTCGATGAGGACGTGATCGCCACCGGCTTCCCGGAGCGCACCGATCCGAACGCGCTCCTCGTCGGGCCGACGGGCGTCGCCCTCAGCCGGGACGGCACGCTGTACGTGGCCGACACGCAGGGCAACCGGATCGCCGCGATCCCGGGTGCGCCGTTCCGCGAGTCCCCGGCCACGGGCGGCGGGCTGACGGTCTCCTCGGGCGGCGAGTTGAACGGACCGCTTGGGATGACGCTGGCGCCAAACGGAGACATCCTCACGGCCAACGGCGGCGACGGGAACATCGTCGAGACCACGCCTCGCGGCGACCAGACCGACATTGCGGCGGACGGGCCGGGCGGCGCCGGCGTGCTGTTCGGGCTGACCGTGCCGCCCGGTTTCAACGGGGTGTACTTCGTCGACGACGGGAACAACACGCTGAGGGTGCTCAGGCCCTGAGCGAGGCAGTTACCGCGAGCGGGAACTCAGCGCTCATGCCAGCGCGAGTTCCCGCTCGCCCGTGCGGCGGTGGTGTTCGACCAGCACGGCGTCGAGCGGGACGTCCAGCCGGGGGCAGTGGCCGACGTCGTCGAGCACGTGCTCAAGGGTCAAGGCGAAGCTAGGCTAAACCGCCATGCCCACGATTTTGATCGAGCTGCTGGTCGCGCCGGCGCTGGTGGCGATCTCGACGCTCGTGGCGCGGCGCTGGGGGTCGCGGGTGGGCGGTGTCGTCAGCGCCTTTCCGGCGATCGTCGGTCCCGTGCTGCTGATCCTCGCGCTCTCGCACGGGACGCATTTCGCGGCCCGGGCGGCCAACGGAACCCTGCTCGGGCTGGTCTCGCTGGCTGCCTTCGCGCTCGCCTACGGCCGGGCCGCGCTCGGCCGCGGCTGGCCGCTCAGCGCCGCCGCCGGCTGGCTGGCCGCAGCGCTCGCCGCGCCGCTGGTCGCGCTGGCGGCCGGCGCCGCCGGATCGCCGGTGGGTCTCGTGGTGGCCGGGGCCTCGCTCGGGCTGGCCGCGCGCGGGCTGCCGGCGCTCGCCCGGGCGGAGCCGGCGCCGATCGAAGCGGAGCCCGCGCGACGAGGCATGACCGCGCTGCGGATGGGCAGCACCGCGGCGCTGGTGGCGCTCCTGTCGGCCGCGGCCGGCGCGCTCGGCGCCGTGGCCGGCGGGGTGCTCGCCGCCCTGCCGGTGCTGGCCTGCGTCCTGGCCGTGTTCACCCATCGCGAGCAGGGCGCCCCGGCGGCGATCGCGCTGCTGCGCGGGATGCTGGTCGGGATGGGCGGCTTCGTGCTGTTCTGCCAGGTGATCGCGGTGGGTGCCGTGCCGTACGGAATCGCGCCCGCGTTCGGCGCCGCGACCGCGGTGGCGCTGGCCGCCCAGGCGATCGTGGTCTATCCGCCCGCGGCGGTCCACTCGCTGCTGCGCCGCCACAGCTCGGCGGCGAGCGTGACGGTGGCCGAGGCGGCGGGCGCCTGGGGGCGGCAGTCGACGTAGTAGCCACCGGTCTCGCCCGCCAGCTCGGGTGCGGTGGCGCAGTAGACCGACGTTCTCGCTCCCTCCCGTGGCGA